>NZ_KV799331.1:0-99888 GCF_001809925.1 Corynebacterium sp. HMSC064H12
CGCCGAGCGGACACACTTTTTGCTACTTAACCCTAATTTCAGAAGTAGTTTCTAATGGGTTTGTGCTGTGCAAGAGTGTTACTCGGATGTGCTAATCGGAGTTGTTTGGTTGTTGTGGTACCGCGGGATGTAGCTGAAAACAGCGGAAACAAAAATGAGGCTCAGCTTGACGCTGAGCCTCATTGGGCGGAGCCGATGACGGGAATCGAACCCGCGCCGCCTGCTTGGGAAGCAGGAGTTCTACCATTGAACTACATCGGCACACAGTAGGCGGAATGATTAAAAGCACGCCACGGGATTGGCACAGTAGGTGTGGCATGCAGGCAATCAGTCGCCCTCTGTAACTTCAATGTAGCACTCTCGATTCGTGTCGAAAAAATTGGTCTTGAAGACCCTCTGTCCGTCTTTTCGGGTTAAGCGCTGATCTCCTTGTAGGACCTTATCCAGTCCTTCCCGGGGGATTCAGTGCGGGCATATCCTGCAACCCGCACACGCTGTGCATTACAGAGCGGTTAAGCTGGTCTATGTGTTGCTCTCAGATCGTGATATTCGTGCCGCTATCGATGCCGAAGGCTCCGGCCATCTCGGCATTGATCCTTTTGACCCGAAGATGATTCAGCCTTCGTCCATCGACGTGCGTCTGGACAAGTTCTTCCGAGTTTTTAACAACTCGCAGTACACGCACATCGATCCGAAGTTGCCGCAGGAAGAACTGACGTCCCCGCACGAGGTTCCAGAAGGGCAGCCCTTCATTCTTCACCCGGGCGAATTCGTCCTGGCATCGACCCTGGAGTACTTCACTATTCCTCCGCACCTAGCAGGCCGCCTGGAAGGTAAGTCTTCGCTGGGGCGTCTGGGCCTGGCAACGCACTCGACCGCCGGCTTTATTGACCCAGGGTTTTCCGGCCACATCACGCTGGAGCTATCCAATGTGGCGAACTTGCCTATCGCACTGTGGCCGAACATGAAGGTCGGCCAGCTGGCACTGTTCAAGATGTCCTCGCCGGCAGAGGTGCCTTACGGTTCCGGCAAGCTCGGTTCGAAGTATCAGGGGCAGCGCGGCCCGACGCCGTCGCGTGCGTACCTGAACTTCCGCGATGAGGAATAAGGCACCTGAAACTCGGGATATGAACTCGGAATATAAATGAATTGTGAATAGCCCCGAGTGAATTCTCGGTGAAGAAATGGAAACAATTGTTCAATAAAGAGTTTTCGCAGGTGAAAAGCCTAAATATGGGCCTTTAGTTCACACCATTTAAGGGTTAAATCGGCTTGATGGCCTTTTATCTTTCGATAAATAATAGCCCTTATGCGTATTACGGTTATTGGTACGGGTTACCTAGGCGCCACTCATGCCGCGGCGATGGCGGAGTTAGGCCACGAGGTTCTCGGCGTAGATGTTGATCCCGCCAAGATTGAGGCATTGTCCGCAGGCCAAGTTCCTTTCTTTGAGCCTGGCTTGCCCGAACTGCTAAAGAAGCACGTTGAGTCGGGGCGACTACGTTTCACCACTAACTACGACGAAGCCGTTGAATTTGCGAACGTCCACTTCGTAGGTGTCGGAACTCCGCAGGTTAAGGGCTCGTACGCCGCCGATGTTCGCTATGTGGACGCCGCCATTACCGAATTGGCTAAGCGCGTCGTCGGCAAGCATTTAGTGTTTGGTAAGTCCACTGTGCCCGTCGGTACCGCACCGCGCCTGCAGGAGCTGGCTGCGAAAATGATTGGTGAGCGCGCCGAAGCCGGTGATGAGCAGTTGAAGAACACCAGCCTCGAAATCGCCTGGAACCCGGAGTTCCTGCGCGAGGGCTTCGCGGTAAAGGACACCCTGGAGCCGGACCGTGTGGTGCTGGGCACCCAGAAGCCGGGCATGATCCTCAATGGTGCGGGTCAGGAGGTCGAATCGATTGCCGAGGCCAGTTTGCGCGAGTGCTTCGGCCCTATCTTCGAGCGCGAGACTCCGCTTATCGTCGCGGACACCGCCACCGCAGAGCTGGTGAAGGTGTCGGCGAACGCATTCCTCGCCACCAAGATTTCCTTCATCAACGCGGTCTCTGAAATCTGTGAGGTCACAGGTGCGGATATCACTACGCTTGCCGACGCCATCGGTATGGATGCCCGAATTGGCCGCCGCTTCCTCAACGCGGGTCTGGGCTTCGGCGGCGGTTGCCTGCCGAAGGATATCCGCGCATTCATGGCCCGCGCCGGTGAGCTGGGCGTTGACCAGGCGCTGACCTTCCTGCGTGAGGTCGATGCGATTAACATGCGTCGCCGTGAAAAGACCGTTGACCTGGTGCGTGGTAGCTTCGGCGGCTCGCTGCTCGGCCACACCGTGACCGTGCTGGGTGCGGCTTTCAAGCCGAACTCTGACGATGTGCGTGACTCCCCGGCGCTGTCGATTGCTGGTTCGCTGTCTCTGGCGGGCGCTTCGGTGAGTGTTTATGACCCGCAGGCCATGGAGAACGCCAAGAAGAATTTCCCGACCTTGGAGTACGCACCGAGCATCGAAGCTGCCCTGGAAGGCACGGAGATGGTTGTCGTCGCCACCGAGTGGCAGCAGTTCCGCGACATCGACCCGGTGGCTGCGAAGAAGCTGGTCAAGCGTGCAGCAGTGCTCGACGGCCGCAACTGCCTGCCAGCCGACCAGTGGCGTGCCGCAGGCTGGGATGTCACCTGCCTCGGCCGCGGCTAAATGCTAGCCGCCCTCGAGCGCTTCGGAAACTTCATACCCTCCGGGGCCACGGTATAGGCGGCGATGAGGGTGGTAATCGGCACTGCGAGTACCAAAGCCACCGCACCGATGGTGGAACGCAGCAGCTCTGTGGCCACGACATCGGAGGTCAACGACTGCATCAGCGGCCGGTCGGAGACGCTTAACAAAATCGATAGCGGTAGTGCGGTGCCGAGGTACGCCAGTACCAGTGTGTAGACCATCGACGCGATGTGATCGCGACCGACGCGCATTGCCGAGCGGAAGACCTCCATAGGCCGCGACCGCGGAGCTGCTTCGTAAAGCTCCTGGACGGTCGATGCCTGGGCGATGGTGACGTCGTTAAGCACGCCCAACGCGCCGATGATGAATCCCGCCAGAAGCAGACCTGTGACGGAGACGTCAGGCAGGTAAAGCTGAATGAGCAGGTTGTCCTCGTTGCCGAGACCACGTAGCTGTGACGTGGAGATTGCGAGGTTGGCCAGGCCCGCCGCCAACACCATCGTGGTGAGTGTTCCCGCCAGTGCGGAAGCTGACTTCCAATTGATGCCATGTACGAGGAAGAGCACCGGGAAGAGGATCGCCGCGCCCGCCGTGATGGCTAAGGCCACAGGATCGCCACCGCGTAGCAGTGCCGGAACCAGGAATCCCATCACTGCGGCCAGCGTGATGCCAAGACCAATGAGGCTCAAGACTCCGCGAGTCATGCCGACGAGGATGATGAGCAGCACCGCTGCGCCGAGCCACATCCAGATGGTCGTGGTGCGATCCATGTCCAGGAAGGTGTAGGTGTTGCCGATGCTAGCGGTGTCGACAACCTGATGAGGTGCGAGGTCGACGACATTAGTGTCGGTGGCAGGAGCAGGAGCTTCGGGGGCAGCGGGGGCAGCGGGGGCTTCTGCGTCGGATTCAGGTGCTGGTTCCTGCTCCGGGGCTGGAGCTGGTGCCGGAGCCTCTGCATCAGGAGCAGGCTCACCCTCTGCGCCCTCAGGGGCAGGCGCGGGAACAACGCCGGGAGCCGGTGTCATCAACCCCGAATCCGGCACGGCACCATTGTCGACAGCTCCGGTACCGGCCGCGTTTGGACGGTGAATTGCCAGGACGACCTTGTCGCCCTCCGCCAGCTCAATCTCGCCGGGAAGGCCGGATGCCTCCAGAAGCGTCTTCTTGCCCTCGTCTGGACCCGAGGTCAGCTCAATGACCGAGATCTGGCACTTCGGCGCCGCGGGGTCGTTGAGCGAAGCCGTCAGCCCTGGACGCGGCTGGTCGTCGAAGACGCGTCCGTTGTCAGGCGAATTGCACGCGCCGACGCTGTGCTTTACGACGGTTCCCTTAACCGTCTCTGCAGCTGACGTCTGTGACTGCAGGAATCCCGGCCCTGGGCTCGGAGCTTCACCCGATGGCCAGAGCCCAATCACTGCGAGGAAAGTGGCAATACCAGCAACTGTGAGAACTGTGGCCAGCAAGCGACGTGCTCTTGTGGGGTTGTGCCGCGGTTTCGTTGGTTTTGGTTTGGCTTGCGCAGGTTCGTTTTGCCGTGCCGGTGCTGGTTTTGAATGTGCGGCAGGCTCTGCATGTCGTGCTGGGGCAGCCGAAGTTGCAGAGTTGGGTTGATTCGCGGCATTGACAGCCCGGAACCGGCCGGTAGGGGAGCCGTTGTTCGAGTTCTTCAGTACGTCGAGATGCGCACCTATGTCGGAACCCGGAGCAACGCGAAAAGGTTGCTGGTTGTCAGAGTTCATTGAATCTTTTGAATGCCTGCCCACCCTTAATAACCTAATCGCTGCACCAGCACCGGAAGGCGTACCGCCATTCCGGCGCGCCGAGCCGTAGTCATCAGCGCTATGGCTCACCTATCGATGCAATACTCACTCATCGATGCGCTCCAGTGCGGCCATAAGTGAATAGCGCATCGATATGTGAGAAGGGTAGAACCAGTAGCGTGCGCAACCTTAAGTACTGCTATTGCTTGTAGCTGACCAGGAAGTTGCCTAGGCGCTCGATAGCTTCCTTCAGGTCGCGTGCCCACGGCAGGGTGACAATTCGGAAGTGATCCGGCGTCGGGTAGTTGAAGCCAGAGCCGCCGACCATCAGGATCTTCTCTTCACGCAGGATGTCGAGCATCAGCTTCTCGTCATCGTGAATTTCGTAGACGTTCGGATCCAGCTTCGGGAATGCGTACATGGCGCCCATCGGCTTTACACAGCTCACGCCTGGAATTGAGGTCAGTCCCTCGTAGGCGACATTGCGCTGCTCCAGAAGGCGACCGCCTGGCAAGATCAAGTCCTCGATGGACTGGTAGCCGCCAAGTGCCACCTGAATGCCGTGTTGAGCAGGGACATTCGGGCATAGACGGGTGCTGGCCAGCAAGTTGATGCCCTCGATAAAGCCCTCTGCGTGGCGCTTCGGGCCAGTCAGCACCATCCAGCCAGCGCGGTAGCCGGCCACACGGTAGGTCTTGGACAGGCCGTTGAAGGTGATACAGAGCAAATCCGGGGCCAAGGAGGCAGTGGAAATGTGCTCTGCATCGTCGTAGAGGATGCGGTCGTAGATTTCGTCGGAAAGCAGCAGGAGTGAGTGCTCACGAGCGATATCGACGATGGCTTCGAGTGTCTGGCGTGTGTAGACCGCGCCGGTCGGATTGTTCGGGTTGATGATGACAATCGCCTTCGTGCGATCCGTCACCTTCGAGCGAATGTCTTCGACATCCGGGGCCCAGTTATTCTCCTCATCGCACGTGTAGTGGACGGCCTTGCCGCCGGCGAGGGTGGTTGCTGCAGTCCAGAGCGGGTAATCCGGAGCTGGAATGAGGACCTCATCGCCCTCGTTGAGCAGCGCCTGCGTGGTGATGGAAATCAGCTCGGAGACGCCGTTGCCCAGCCAGACGTCGTTGACGTCGAAACGGGGGAAGTCCGGGTCCATCTCATAGCGCGTGACGACGGCACGGCGTGCGGAGTAAATACCCTTGGACTCGGAGTAGCCCTGTGCGTGGGGGAGGGCGCGGACCATGTCCTGCACGATGGTGTCAGGTGCATCAAAGCCGAACTTTGCCGGATTGCCGGTGTTGAGCATCATGATGCGGTGGCCGTCGGCCTCCATCTGTTCGGCGAGAGTAGTCACCGGACCGCGAATGTCGTAGAGGACGTTCTGCAGCTTGGAGGATTGGTCCAGTGTCTTCAGTGGAGTGCGGCGAGGTGCCCTGATGTTTCCACGACGGGCGGCAACACGGGCAGCACGGGACTGCTCGGCCTGAGCGGCCTGCGCAGCCTGAGCGTCCTGCGTTGTCTCGTTGGTGGTTTCGGTGCCCTGGGAAGTGTCTTTACTGGAACTCACCTGTCTAAGCATGCCACTTTTTTGCTCCCGCACCATGCTTTTCTCACAGCGGGGGGCAGATTAATTGCACATTGATTGCGCAAAAGCGCCCTGCATGAGGATGCAGGACGCTTTACTGGGGTGCGGGCAGCTGGGGTTCTGGCTGCTAGTTACTGCTTAACTGCGGAGCCGTCGATCTGCAGGGAAATCTCGTTGCCAAGGAGCAGGCCGCCAGTCTTAATAGGAGCGTTGTAATCGATGCCGAAATCGGTGCGGTCAATCTTGGTGGCTGCCTCGAAGCCAACGCGAGTCTGACCCCATGGGTCTTCAGCGGAGCCGAAAATGTCGACATCCAGGGTGACCGGCTTGGTGATGCCGTTGATGGTTAGGTCGCCGGTAACGGTGGCCTTTTCTTCGCTCTGGAGCTCGATAGCGGTGGAAACGAATTCGAAGGTCGGGTTTTCGTCGGTGCCGAAGAAGTCCTTCGAGCGCAGGTGGTTGTCGCGCTCTTCATTGTTGGTGTTGATGGAGTTCGCCTGAATGGTCGCCTTTGCCGTGGAATTCTCCGGCTTGTCGGCATCAAAATTAATAACGGACTCAAACTCAGTGAACTGACCGTGGACCTTAGTGATCATTGCGTGACGAACGGTGAATCCAACGGTGGAGTGCTGTGCATCAAGAACGTAGTTGCCAGACTGAAGAGCCATAGTGAATCTCCTAAAAGTTAAAAGTATCTCGAATGTTTCGAAGTATTTTTGTCCGCCGGAACCAACTTCCGGTGTTGACGTGTCAACGATAACTCTAGATGTGATGATGTGTCAACAAAGGTCAAAGAAAATGCCGAATATTTTTTAGAAGCGCACATCCGGTCGGGCGATCGGTTCGCGGTTTTGTCATGGCTGGGCGAGGCTCCTTTGGTTGGAGGCGGTTCATATGGAGTCGTTTTAAGTGCTTATGCCCAGCATAACAGGCGTTGACATGTCAACAACTGCTATTTAGGATTGAGAATTATGCAATTCGGAATTTTTACAATTGGCGACGTCACAAAAGATCCCACGACTGGACAAATCCCTACTGAACATGAGCGCATTAAGGCAACTGTCGCCCTAGCGAAGAAGGCCGAAGAGGTCGGCCTCGATGTATTTGCTACTGGCCAGCACCACAATCCACCGTTTGTGGCACCGGCGAATCCGCCGATTTTATTAGCCAACCTCACAGCACAGACCGAAAATCTGATTCTGTCGACCTCGACAACGCTGATTACCACCACCGACCCCGTGCGCATCGCCGAGGATTACGCCTACCTCCAGCACCTTTCCGAAGGTCGCATTGATCTGATGATGGGCCGCGGCAACACCGGGCCGGTTTATCCGTGGTTTGGCAAGGATATTCGCAAGGGAATTCCGCTGGCCATCGAGAACTATCACCTGCTGCGCACCCTTTGGCGTGAGGAGAATGTGGATTGGCAAGGTCAATTCCGCACTCCGCTGCAGTCATTTACGTCCACACCGCGCCCGCTCGACGGTGTAGCACCTTTCGTGTGGCACGGCTCAATCCGCTCCACTGAGATTGCTGAGCAGGCCGCCTTCTATGGGGACGGCTTCTTCCATAATCACATTTTCTGGAATATCGAGCACACCACAGCCATGGTCAATCTCTACCGCCAGCGCTATGAGCACTACGGTCATGGTGCTGCTGATCAGGCAATCGTCGGGCTTGGCGGTCAGGTCTTCGCCGCTGAGACGGAGAAGAAGGCCAAGGAGATTTTCCGCCCATACTTCGACAATGCCCCGGTCTATGGACATGGGCCATCTCTGGAAGAATTCGAGAACATCACTCCACTGACCGTCGGCACGCCTGAGCAAATCATCGAACGTTACCTGGGCTATGCAGACGCCGTTGGCGACTACCAGCGTCAGCTCTTCCTTATCGATCACGCCGGCCTGCCGCTGGAAATGGCGTTGGAGCAGGTTGAAATCCTGGGAACCGAAATCGTTCCGGTCCTGCGTGAAGAGTTCGAGCGCCGCCGTCCGGCGCACGTGCCTTCCGACCCGCCGACGCATGCCTCGCTGGTTGCCGAGGGCGCAGATTCCCCGCACCTTCTCGTCCGCCCGGCTGAAAGGAATCAGTAGTGAAAAAGCTCGTCGTCGTAAGTGCCGGTGTTTCCGATCCATCAACCACGCGCATCCTTGCCGACCGCATCGCGGAGGCCGTCGAGGCGCAGGTCTCCAAGCGTGGCGAGGGGCTCCAAATTGAGTACGTCGAGCTGCGCGAACTCGCTGTCAGCCTCGGCACTGTGATGTCCACAGGGCTTTACGACGAAAAATTGCGCGCCGCCCTCGAGGCTGTCAGCGGTGCTGATGGATTGATTGCCGCGACCCCGGTGTTCGCAGCGTCCTACTCGGGGTTGTTCAAGATGTTTTTCGACGCCCTGGATAAGGATGTGCTGACTTCCATGCCGGTCATTATTGCTGCGACGGCTGGCACAGCACGACATTCGTTGGTGCTGGAGTATGCGATGCGTCCGCTGTTTAGCTACCTGCGCGGCACGGTTATGCCGACTGCTGTATTTGCAGCCACTGAGGACTTCGGCGCTGGCGATAGTACCGGCGATGGCGCCGGCGGAGTGTCCGGCGCGGAGATGAACAATCGCGTCGTGCGTGCAGCTCGTGAGCTTGCCGAGTACCTTGTCGGTGTTCGCTCGGCCGTAGTCGGTTTTGGTTCAGATTTTGGGAACGAAGCTGAAGAAAAGGGTGCGGAGCATTCAGCGGGCGGGGCCAGCGAGGGGAATCGGGGTGCCAGCGAGCCGAACCAGCGACGCAGTACAAACACGCGGGTGGATACTAACGTCACGGATTTTGCCACGCTGCTAGAGGGGCTCGACGGTACCGCGAAGTAGCCGTGCGCTCACGTGAAGGGAGGGCAGGGGAGGGCGGCGTCAGCGCTCTTTAGCGGCACCACGGCAGGTTGTAGTAGTCGCAAGAGAAGGTATCGGAAAGAGCGTATTCCTTAACCTGCAGGTCGTCGCTGCTGGTCGTAGCTGTCGGTGCTGCGGTAGCGGCCGGGGCGCCGGTCAGCGCGCCCAGGGAAAGTGCTGCGGATGCAATGGTGGTAGCAAGAACAGAAGTGCGTCGAAACATTAGGTAGTACTCCGAAAGATATCTGCCTCGGCAAAGTGTCAGGGCTTTGTGGACTGCCGGACTTCGCCAGTGATTAATAAAGAAATCATAACTATTTAATCAAGAGTGTGAAGTGTGGAGGTCTCTCTACCTGCCCGCGCCTGGGGGTGGCCATTCGGCTACTCTCTGGTGTCTTTATGTAGGTGGGCTAGTGGCCGAAATGTTGATTGTCTAGTACCAAGTGGCCGACCGAGGCATTTTTGAATTGGTTCAAAAGGCGTAGTTCTAATGCGTTTAAATTGATCGCCGAAATCTTATTGTGGCGCCCATAATCGCTGGTCAGGGTCAATTAGATGTCGTATTTTCGCGTGGCAGAAATCGGTGAGATTCCATTTTTACTATGTGGATAATTGCTGCGGCCGTCGTAAAGCCAGTCGAAAATTTTCCATTACAAAACGCTGAATTTCGACTTACCTTTGCAGGTGTCAGTTCAAGTATTTCCTTACGAGTTGCTCGTCACATCCTGAAAGGATTTCGCCGTGAAGAAGACCCTGCTCTCCGGCTCCATTGCAGCCCTGGTTACCATGTCCTCGCTGGCTGTCGCCCCGATGGCCGAAGCTGCCCCAGCCCCTACCCCGGGCACCGTCGGTGGCACCTGCTCCGTTGAAGGCCAGTCCGGCCAGTCCCTGAAGATCACCGGCTCGAAGTTCGAGGTCGAAGGTACTGCGACTGTCGCTAACTACGGCGACACCGACCTGCCGCTGACCCAGACCCTGAAGGAGGGCAAGACCAAGTCCTGGAATGTCGGCGGTTCGGTCGACTTCGACCTGCTCAAGCTCTTCCATGTCACCTTTAGCGCCGGCTACCAGTCCACTCAGACCTGGGAAGTTGGCCAGACCCTCGGCCCGTACCCAGTCAAGCCTGGCTACACCGGTGTTCTGGAGTATGGCTTCCTGAACCAGTCCTTCGAAGGTACTCACCTGACCTGTAAGGGCGGAAAGTGGATCGACGCAGGTCGTCCGTACTGGGGCACCATCCCGAAGGAGCGCCACATTCGCGTTTCCATGCGCGCCAACGAAGCTGATCGCTCCGTCGACGGTGCTGCTCCGGCACAGGTCAAGGAGTACGCCGTCTAAGACGGGCTGAGCCTCTTTAAGACCTCGAAGCAGAAGGAAGTTTCTCCATGTTGAGCCTGAAAAAGAAGGCCCTGGCCTGCGCGGTGATGGGTGCAAGTCTTCTTGCACCAGGCATCGTTGGACAGGCCGCGGCGACCCCGCTGACCCAGACCCCTGACCAGGATGAGCACCACACCGGTTTCACCAATACGGATAAATGTGACCCGGTCAAGGATGCCAAGCGTCACCCCTGGGAACAGTGGATTACCGACGAATGGGACCGCTACAACGGCACTAACTCATTCACCAACCGCACTGACCGCCCTATTCAGTACACCCTCGAGGTGACAGAGGGAGTCAACGAGTCTGTGAAGGCCATGAGCTCCGGAAATATGTGGGACGTGTTCCTCCACGGGGTGAAGAACAAGTACGGCATCGTCGAGGTCAGTCAGTGGTCGGTTGGCGACAAGCTGGGCCCGGTGACCGTCAACCCCGGTGAGACCGTTCGCGCAGACTACGGCGTGCACATGAAGTCCTTCATTGGCCGTGTTCGCACCTGTGACCAGAAGACCGGCCTGTGGCGCGGTGAGCCCTACTTCGGTGAGTACAACGGCAAGGGGCCGTCGACTCGCTTCGTGGTCTGGCACAAGACCACCAAGGAGGGCGAGCACCGTCAGCAGTGGGCGCCTGTCAGCGGTAACTCCGGTGACGGCGGCCCGGCATCCGCCACGATTAACGACTAGGAGCAGTTATGAAAAAGCGTGTTGTCGCCATGTGCTTGACGACGGTCTTTGCGCTCGGACTCGGTGCTCCGACAGCGGTGGCCGCCCCGAATCCAGGAGCCGGTGAACCGTTCGCGCCGGAGGAGTGGGTACCAGTGCCCAAGCCGGCGGCAGTTGACCGCGGTCCGGCACCGGGAACCACTTGTGAAGCTCCGGGTTCGGTGGCTGAGTTCGTGGAAATCACCGGCTCTCGCTACGACGTTGAGGGCGTTGTTTCTACGAAGAATGACATCGGTGATGAGCCGATTCCGCTGACGCAGACCATCAAGGAGTCCAAGACCAAGAAGTGGTGGACCAATATCTCTGTCAGTGTGAAGGTCAGCAAGGAGCTCAACCGCAAGTACTCCTGGGAATACTCCCGAGAGATGGTTTGGAGCCTCGGGCAGAAGATCGGGCCATACGAAGTACGCAAGGGTGAAACTGGTCGTCTGAGCTGGGGATTCCTGGTTGACGAGTTCGCCGGACAGACTGTTCGCTGCAACGCCAACTCGAAGACGTGGGAGCCAATTGGGCGCACCTACTTCGGTGTGGCTCCGCGCGAGCGACATGTCGAGGTGACCATCCAGTAGTTACACAGTTCTCTCTCCACACTCAGCACGGGTAAAAGGGGCATATTCGCGAAAGTGAATATGCCCCTTTTTGCTATCCATCTCGGGCCTGCAAAGGCTCAATTCAGAGCCGCTAACCGGCCAAATCTCAGAGCCCCTGGTTATTCTGCGGCAGCGGATGCCGGAGGCTGGAAGCCTGCGTCTATTGCTTTCAGAGCCAAGTCCAGGCGTGAGGTAGCCCCGAACTTATTGAACATGCTGGAGAGGTGCTTCTTGATGGTGCCCGGCGACTTGCCGAGTTCCTTGGCGATGTCGTGGTTCGATTTACCGCGGCAGATCAGGCCGAGAACCTCTCGCTCGGCATGAGTGATCTTGTACGAGGAAATGTTGCGGGACGGCAGCGTTTTAATCAGCCGAGTCGCAGAAATCGGGGAGATGACGGTGCCGCCCTGGAAGACATCTTCAACGGTGCCAATGACGGATTCGGGGCGGGCGGTTTTGAGAATGTAGCCGTTTCCGCCGAGGCTCAAGATTTTCAGCATTGTTTCATCGGTATCAAATGAGGTGATAGCGATGAATTTCGGTGGATTCTCCACCTTCTTAATGCGCTCGAGCAGCTCAACGCCGTCCATGTTGGGCATATGAATATCGGTCAAAACTACGTCAATGCCACCGCGGGCAATGATATTGAGGGCCTCGTGGCCATCGCTGGCTTCATCGACCACGGTAATGTGCGGTGCCTTCTTGAAGTAAGTTCGCAGCGTCGAGAGTACGAGTGGGTCGTCATCGACAATGAGAACCTTGATGTCAGACATCCGCGAACCTTTCATAGAATTTATAAAAACCGAACAATGTCTGTCATTGTGCGATATTACTACGCTAACCAGGACGTTTCGAGAGTCATATTCGCCACAATGAGCTTTTATACCTATCCTACGCTAGCGTAACCTACTAATTGGTAGGTGGCATGTGGAGTTTGGTATTCCACACATTTCCTTCTCGTTCTGATGTGATGGAACCGTCCCATGGTCGCACTCGCCGATGCAGTGAGGAAAGCCCCAAACCGCTCGAGAGCATCGCCCGCGGCAGAAAATGCGGTAGCGCCTTCGATATCTGATTGCTGATGTCGAGCGTGAAGCCATCCTCCTCATTGCCCAGCGCCAGAATGTGGACGTTCGTTTGCGGCTCGCCGTACTTCTGAATATTCGTGCAGAACTCCGACAGCGCCGGCGAGATAACTTCTGAAATCTGCGTCAAGGAGGGCTCGGTTTCAATGCTCGTGGCCAGCGAAACGTTAAACCCAGCTTCCTGCAGTTCATCCTTGGCCTGTTGGAGCACCCTGTTCATGCTAGGAACTCGCTCATCTTGGCCAATAGCCGAGGTCAAAGAGCTTTCTTTGTCAGCGGATTTCAGCAGTGAAAGCAACTGGCGAAGCTGTAGCAGACCTTCTCGGGAGGTTTCTGCGATGTCCTCCAGGGACTCTTCAAGCTTTTCATCTGTACCTTCTCGCTCGATGGCGAGCGCCTGCGCCAGCATGGTTACGCGAGTAAAGGACTTGGCGGTGGAGTCGTGCAGCACGGTCGCCAACTCAAGGCGTTGTTCTTCCAGGGCGCGGTTAGATTCAATCGTTGCCTGCCGGCGTTGCTCTTTGTAGCGACTGCGCATCATGCCGATGGCGTAGGCAATTACAAAAAGCAGCGTTGTCACAAAGGTCGCGACGTGGTCGCGCGCGAACGTATTTGTGTTTACGTCGTAGTTTGAAATTACCAACAAGAGCAACGCAGTGATTCTCGCCGGCATCTTGTTGTTGTTAGCACGCATCACTTCCACGATGAGAAGCGCGCAGAAAATCTGCATTGGAGCCTGCTCTGTAGGAAGGAAAGTCAACGCCAAGAAATTCGCTGGGACAACCACCATGGCAAAGAGCGGCAAATACGTCGCCACTGCAACAAGAATGACCTGAAGGCCACCGATAATGGTTGGCAACAATAGATCAGAGTTGCTCTCGCGGAGAATTAGCGCATCGAGAGCAGTGAGGATCAGCGCAATGACCATCTCCACTGACCCCGGAGTCCTCAGAAAGTCTCTTATCTGTGACAGCGATTTCTTAATCACTACGCCAAGACCTCTTTCCACACCACAACGCGGTCATCTCTAACGGGATGCAGTAATCAATATATTGTCAGTGCGGTTGAGAGTGCCATTTGCATGATTAATGCCGTGGCGCGGGGGTCGTCGTAAAGCACAAAAAATCCGCCCGGGAAGAATAACCTCTCGGGCGGATTTTGGCTTACTTAGCGAGCGTTACTTACGTCGCGCTGATCCTGGCAGCGGAACTCCGTGCTGGTTGCGCGGAAGGTTCTTAGCGCTTGCCGACGGTGCCTGCGTCTCCTCGGCAGGAGCATCAGCAGTCTGCTCGGTGGAGGTGGCTTCTTCCGTCGCCCGCTCTTCGGTAACCTCTGGCTGTTCCGGAGCCTGCTCCGCCTCTGGCTGGGCAGATGCTTCCTGAGCCTCGGTTTCCTCGGCTGCCGGGGCAGGGGCGCTAGCGGCCGGCTTTGCCTTGCGCGCGCCACCTGGAATCGGAGCGCCCTTGCGTGCGCCACCCGGAACCGGGGCACCGGATGCGGTCTTCGGCTGCTCAGCTGCTGGCTGCTCGGACTCGGTGGCCGTAACCTCAGCAGCGGTGTCCTCGGCAGGAGCGGTTTCCTCGGCCTTCGGCTTGGCGGCTGGAGCTGCCTTCTTAGCGCCACCTGGGACAGGTGCGCCCTTGCGTGCGCCACCCGGAATCGGAGCACCCTTGGTTGCCTTCGGGGTCTCAGCCGGAGCTTCGGTTTCCGCAGCTGCTGGCTCTGCCTGCGCGGCCGGCTTAGCAGCCTTGGCGCTACCCGGAACTGGAGCGCCCTTCTTGGCACCACCTGGAACCGGTGCGCCGGCCTTTGCGCCGCCTGGCTTTGGAGCGCCACCCGGAACTGGTGCGCCGGCCTTAGCCCCGCCTGGTTTCGGTGCGCCACCTGGAGCTGGAGCGCCCTTCTTGGCGCCACCCGGGGTCGGTGCGCCGGCCTTAGCGCCGCCTGGCTTCGGAGCGCCACCTGGAGCTGGAGCGCCCTTCTTGGCACCGCCCGGGGTCGGTGCGCCGCCCTTAGCGCCGCCTGGCTTCGGAGCGCCACCCGGAGCTGGAGCGCCCTTCTTGGCACCACCTGGAGTCGGTGCGCCGCCCTTAGCGCCGCCTGGCTTCGGAGCGCCACCCTTGGCAGCAGCGCCTGCAGCAGCACCAGCAGCGCCTGCAGCAGCACCAGCAGCTGCGGCACCAGCGCCGGCAGCGGCAGTCTTTTCTGCCTTCTTCTTCTCGGCAGCCTCGGCCTTCTTGCGCTTAGCTTCCTCTTCCTCGAGGCGCTGACGCTCTTCCTCTTCAGCCTTCTTCGGATCGACCCAGCCACGCTCTGGCTGCTCAATCCACTCCGGCTCACGTGCCTGTGGCAGCTCGCCGTCGACCTTCACAGAGTCGCGGAGCATCTGGGCGATGTCCAGGACTTCCGGCTTCTTCTCGTCGTCCTCGATGACGTTGTTGACACCGTCATTCATCATCGTCTTACAGAACGGGCAGCCGATGGCAATTGCCTCAGCGCCAGTGCCGACAGCCTCTTCGGTGCGGTTGACGTTGATGCGCTGGCCGATGGTCTCTTCCATCCACATGCGCGCGCCACCTGCACCACAGCAGAAGCCGGTGTTCTTGTTACGCGGCATCTCGACGAGGTTAGCGCCGGATGCACCAATCAGCTCACGCGGAGCCTCGAAGACCTTGTTGTGGCGACCCAGGAAGCACGGGTCGTGGTAGGTGACCTGGCGGCCCTGGCCGGAAGCAACCGGCTGGAGGCGGTTAGCGCGAACCAGCTTATTTAGCAGCTGGGTGTGGTGGACAACTTCGTACTGTCCGCCCAGCTCTGGGTACTCGTTCTTGAAGGTGTTGAAGCAGTGCGCACAGGTGACGACAATCTTGCGCTGCTTCGGCGGGACACCGTCGAAGACCTCATCGAGCTGTTCGATGTTCTGCTCAGCCAGCATCTGGAAGAGGAACTCGTTACCAGCGCGGCGAGCGGAATCGCCAGTACAACCCTCAGCCTGGGAGAGCACAGCGTACTTCACACCGGCGGTGTAAAGCATTTCTGCAACAGCCTTGGTGGTCTTCTTCGCATTGTCGTCGTACGCACCGGCACAACCGACCCAGAACAGGTACTCGGTGTCGTCGAAGCTCTCGACATCTTCGCCCCAAATCGGGACGACGATGCCTTCCTTGCGGACCTCGTTAATCCAGTCGGCACGAGTGGAAGCGTTCTGGCCCCACGGGTTGCCCTTGGTCTCGAGGTTCTTGAACAGGCCAGCCAGCTCGGTCGGGAAGTCCGACTCAACCAGAACCTGGTAGCGGCGCATATCGACGATGTGGTCGATGTGCTCAATGTCAACCGGGCACTGCTCAACACAGGCACCACAGTTGGTGCAGGACCACAGGACGTCCTGGTCGATGATGCCCTCATCGCCGTCGCCAACCAGCGGCTTGGTCAGGAGTGCTGCGCCAGCACCTTCGCCCTCGCGAGCGGTTTCGATGGTCTCGCCAGCCAACAGGTACGGGGCAGAAGCGTAAGCGTGGTCACGCAGCTGGTTAACCAGCAGCTTCGGGGACAGCGGTTTGGAAGTGTTCCAGGCCGGGCACTGCTCCTGGCAGCGACCACACTCGGTACAAGAGGTAAAGTCCAGCAGAGCCTTCCAGGAGTGGTCGGTAACCACGCCGGTGCCCATGGAGTCAACCTCCGGGTCAGCCTCTTCCAGGTTCAGGATCTCGCCGTTAGAGGTCATCGGCTTAGCCCCAGCGAGGGCGTTGTAGCCGTCAGCGTTGCGCTTGAGCAGGATGTTGGCGAACGCCAGGAAGCGGTGCCATGCGACACCCCAAGTGAGGTTGCGGCCAACAACGAAGAGCCAGACCATACCGGACAGCAGCTTAATCAGCGCGAAGATGGACACCATGACTTCGGAGGCCGGCAGAATCTGTGCGATACCACCGGTGACGAAGTTCGCCCAGGTCCAGACCTCGGCGCCAGTGTGACCGTGGTCGCCGTAGGTAGCCAGCTTGGCAGCCTTGACGAACATCATGCCCAGGCCCTCGATGAGGACGACGGCCTCAACGAAGTAGGCAGCCTTGGCGTTGGATCCGTAGAAGCGGCTCAGACGCTCCTTGCCCAGGTTGGTCTGGCGGACGAGAATCAGTGCCAGGATGCCCAGGGTGGTGCCCAGGCCGAGCAGTTCGTCGATGAAGTGCCAGGCGGTCAGATTCCTGAGGATTGGCCAACCACCGGCTGGCCAGAAGGTCTGAATGTACGCCTCGAACCACACTAGGGAACCGAGGAGGAAGCCCACCATGACGAACCAGTGAGCCACAGCAACGCCGGGCTTCTTGGCCATCTTGGTGTGACCGACGATCTCTCGGATCATGGTCCAAATACGGGTTCCCCATTCACCGGTGTGACCGTACGTCTTTTGGCCCACCATGATGGTCTTCACCATATGGGTGAATCCCTTAATAAAGATGAACCAGCAGGGCAGGGACAACAGGACGCCAATAACGCCGACTGCGACGGTGAATCCGGTAGATTCCGGAATCGCCGTGTCAGCCGTCGCCGCGGCGAGGTTGAGCACGCTCATAATGTTCCTTCTAGGCTGGCTCAGCCAGGGTGATGGCTGAGTGAAAATAGTTCTCTTGTGAGTTCTATCACGAGCCGCGGACGCTTACCTAACTAATGTGCAAAATAGTGCTGAATTCATCGATACACGGTGTAACCAGCGGTTATTTGACGAATTACGCAAAAAAATCGTTGTTTTATTCGAGAGGGTTTCGACGGGTTTTAACGCCTTCGCTTAACGACGGCGCGCGGCACTTTCGTCGTCACGCTTTTATGGGCGGAAGTGGCGGCGGCGTTGCGTGTATGTAGTTGTCGAGTGTTGCCGATTCGATGTTTTGCGGACGCATTGTGGGGGTAGTGCCGGAGTGTCGGGGCGGGACTGTGTCGCGAGACGGAGGGGGTGCTCGGTGGTGTGTTGGCCTTCGAAAATTGACTGAAGCAGACATGTATTCACATGCGTTACATTCTTAACATAAATAACAATAGTGACTTCTGTACCTGTGTTTTGGTGGATAATTTGCTATTGGATCCCGGGATTTGCTGGCAGTTAACGAAAAAGTCATTAAATGTAACTCACTTTTATGAATCCCAAGTGGATTTAAAAGCCTCTACGTCCGCAATTTACCTGGTACGCGGCGTGCTATTTTGGTGGCGAAGAGAGTGCCTGGCCATCCCCGCGTAATTCTTATGTAGGCGCCATTTTGTGTAGCGCCTAGTATTAGCAGCGTGATACTGCGGATTTATCCGCCTGATTCTAAATGGCATGTGGAGTGTGGATTTCTCCGTGCCACTTTTTCTTGAGAGGGACTTTAATGGCGCGATCTTTCCGTGCAATCGCTATGGCTGGAGCAGGCCTTATTCTTACTGCGAGTGCGGTCTTTGGCTCGGGTGTAGTGGCAAACGCCAATCCGGTCAGTGCGGTCGCAGTCAAGGCGTTCAATAGCTCGCTTGTGACTCCAGTGGTGGTGTCCCCGGTCGGACGTGCAGCTGCGGAGACTGCGTTACTTGATCCTCAGGTGCCGATTATTGTGCTCGGGGCCCGTCTTAATCCCGACTGCAGTGCTCCTGCTGTTTTGACGTCCCGATTGGAAACTGCACGTTCGCTGGCGCTGCGTCATCCGCTTAACCCGGTCGTCGTCACGGGTGGTCGTACTCAGCCGGGCTGCCAGACTGAGGCTGAGTACATGCGTGATGCGCTTGCATCTATGGGAGTGTGGAAGCGACGAATCACGATGGAAACAAACTCAGACTCCACCGTTGAAAACGCGGCAGGCACTGCATACCTTGCAGGATCGGGAGCCCGTGGCGTTCGTGCTGCTGTCATTGTGACTTCTCCAACGCACACACCGCGTGCACGAGACACCTATGCTGCCGCCGACAACTCGGCTCTGTGGCTGGCAGTCCCGTCGACTGTGAACTAGCAGTTTCTAGGAATTGGTGAAGTTTGCCTCGCGCTTTTCAGTGAAAGCGGCCATGCCTTCCTTCTGGTCATTGGAGGAGAACAGGGAGTGGAAGGTGCGACGCTCAAAGAGCAGTCCCTGCGACAGCGTCATTTCGTAGGCCTGGTTGATCTGTTCCTTAATCTGGGTAGTGGCAACCAGAGACTTCGACGCAATGGTGTCGGCGACTTTCAGGGCCTCGTCGAGAAGCGCGTCCGGCTCGACGACGCGGGCGACCAGACCTGCGCACTCAGCTTCCTCGGCACCCATCATGCGGCCGGTGAGGCACATCTCCATTGCCTTAGCCTTGCCGATTGCGCGGGTGAGACGCTGCGAGCCGCCCATGCCCGGAGAGATGCCGAGGTTGACCTCAGGCTGACCGAACTTGGCCTTAGCGCCAGCGATGATGAAGTCCGCCATCATAGCGACCTCGCAGCCACCGCCCAGGGCGTAGCCGTTGACGGCGGCGATAACTGGAGTGCGGACGGAAGTCAGAACATCCCAACGTGCGAACCAGTCAGAGACATACATCTCGGTGCCGGACTTGTCCGCCATCTCCTTAATGTCCGCACCTGCGGCAAACGCCTTCTCGGAGCCGGTGATGATAATCGCGCCGATTCCCGAGTCGTTGTCGAAAGCGGTGGCTGCTGCGCCGATCTCTTCCATGGTCTTGTGGTTCAGGGCGTTCAGTGCCTTCGGGCGGTTCAGGGTGATAATGCCGACGCGACCTCGGGTTTCGGTAAGGATGTTTTCGTAGGTGGTCATTAGATACTCCTTTGGGATGGCTTGAGTTTGGTGAAAGTTGTGTATGTAGCCCGCAATTCCAAAATCTGAAGAACGTGGCTGCGGCTTGAAAAGTCTTTCCTGTATGCGAGGGTACCTGCGGTAGCGGGTGTCGTCAGGCTGTTTGAGCTGATAGGTGCAGGGTGGGGCGAGTTGGTGTCTTTTAGTGCTCGATGTGCCGGTGGCCATATTGGCTAACTAGACAGCTTTGTCTATATACTTCGCTTTATGTCGAACAAGAACACCGCAAACACGCACGAACTATGGGACATTGCTCGCAAGCTTCGGGAAAACCACACCTATGTTGACTTGACTCACGCGTTTCACGCCGGTCAGCCGAAATTCCCTGCGCTTCCCGACGAACAGCGAACACGGCTTTTCACCGTTGCTGAGCATGGATTTGAAATCGACCAGTATCAGTTTGTTGGCCAGTGGGGTACGCATGTGGATCCGCCTGTGCATTTCGTCCAAGAGACGAGAACTCTTGACAATATTGGCGTCGAGCAGATGATCCTGCCTTTGGTCGTCCTAGATTTCACTGCTGAAGTCGCTCGGGATAATGATTTCTCCCCTTCGATTGCTGATGTCGAGGCGTGGGAGGAACGCAATGGTTTGATTCCGGGCGGTGCATTTGTCGCATTTCGCAGTGACTGGTCAAAGCGGTGGCCTGACGCTGAGGCAATGGCCAATGCGGATGAAGAGGGCGTGACTCACTACCCAGGATGGAACGTTGAGGTTGTCGAATGGTTGATAGACAACCGTGGCGTTGTGGCGATTGGGCACGAGACCACTGATACGGACCCCGGCATCGTGGCTCATGGTGGCAGCTTGCCGACGGAACTCTATCTATTAGGGCGTGACCGATGGCAGATTGAACTTCTGGCTGGGCTCGACCAGGTGCCGGAAACGGGGGCTCTCGTGGTTGCCTCCTGGCCAAAGCCAAAGGATGGGACGGGGTTCCCAGCTCGAGTTTTTGCTGTTTTGCCAGTGTAATCCTCCCACTGCCTTCGAACGGTTTTCGAATACGCCATAAAGCTTCGCCTAACTCAATCCGAGCCTAGATGCGTGATTCAGCCGTCATTGTTTGAGAGCTTTGCATTGTCCGTTCACTGCGTCGACCGAAACGACGAGCCGACAGCACGGATTATCCTCCGGCGTGCATTGTCAAGATCGGCCGGCTCTATGTGCTCGCATGGGGTGAGCTCTGTGAAGGCATGGGCGGCAGTGCCGCGGTGAAGGCGGATTCCCGAGTGGCAATCCGCCTGTGGTCTTAACCTCGCTTACGCAGTGAAACTACCAATGCGGCAATACCGGTCAGCGCGCCCACGAGGCCGAGCCCCAGGCCCCAGCCGCCAAGCGTGCTGCTCGAATCCTCGCTGGTAGCAGCTGCGGAATGCTCCACGTCGTCTGAGCGGCTATCGCCGTGGTTTGTCTCGCTGGTGCCATGGTTGTGGCTGTGGTCGTGACCGTGGCTATGTTCATTGTCTTCCGACTTCTCAATCAGCTCCACAGTTGGAACCGGGTAGTCACTATCGTGGTCCTTTTCAGCCCAGTTCATCGAACCCTTTTCACAGGTTTGCAGCGTCGGCACCTCAACTGTCGACGGCTTTGCGTCATCAGCCACCTTCACGCTGAGCGTCAGAGAATCCTTCAGGTCCGACGGCAGTGGAGTCTTTGCGGTGTAGATGACCTTCTGCACCTTTTCATTCTTGCCAGAGCCGGTCGACTCCTTGGTGACATCCCAGTTCGCGTTCACGTTCGGCGTAACCTTTTCGAACTCCTCCGGGATGGTGAACTCGACCTTCGTCGTCGGCGAACCGTCGCAGCCATGGCCGACCCCGAAAGCCAGATCCGCGTAGCCGCCAATCGGGGCAGACGACGGGGTTGCATGCACATGTGCGGATGCAATGGCAGGGAAGGCGAGGGTTAGTGCGGCGCTTGCCGACGCTACTGCGAGCCCACGGAAAAAGGGGAAATGGTGTCGCTGTGCATTCTGAGGCACGAAAAACTCCTAAATAAGTGGGATGAATTCTTGGCTCAATCGCCCCGTAAATGGGGAGAATTTAGACATGTATTAGTGGAGCCGCCAGAGCTGATTCGGTGTCAGGCCATGGGGTAACAAGGGCATGGCCTGTTGATGAGCCGGTGGCTGCAAAACACGTCAGGGGATTAGTCGGTTCGCTGTGCAGGAAAGTTCCCAGGGCTAGTGCTAGGAAATTCTTTGTCCCCCTGGAGTCCAGAGGCAGGATTCTGTATAGAAAATTGCGCTGTCGGCTACCGTGAGTGGCTTTAGAGCATAGTCTTGTAAAAATCTTTTATCGCGGTGACCTGCGGTGATGACGGTTTTTTTAGAAAAGTTGAGTCGGGTTGGAATAACTTTGTCCCATAGTCCGTTGCATAGCATGACAAACATTGAGTCGGACACACTCAAGTTTGCTTGACAGATTTTCTACGGCAATGCAGACTTGAGCGCGTAAGACTTAAGGGCAATTCTTTTACTTTTCTAGAAAGGTGTTCATCATGGGACGCGCTGTTGGTATTGACTTGGGTACGACGAACTCCTGTGTCTCCGTCCTCGAGGGCGGCGAGGCTCAGGTGATTGCGAACGCTGAGGGTTCGCGCACCACTCCGTCGGTGGTTGCATTTGCAAAGAATGGTGAGGTCCTGGTTGGCCAGTCCGCTAAGAACCAGGCTGTCACTAACGTTGATCGCACTATTCGTTCGGTCAAGCGCCACATGGGTACTGACTGGAGCATCGAGATTGATGACAAGAAGTACACTCCGCAGGAGATTTCCGCTCGTACGCTGATGAAGCTGAAGCGCGACGCTGAGTCTTACCTGGGTGACGACGTCACTGATGCGGTTATTACCGTTCCGGCTTACTTCAACGACGCTGAGCGTCAGGCAACCAAGGAAGCGGGTCAGATTGCTGGCCTGAACGTCCTGCGCATTGTCAATGAGCCGACTGCTGCTGCACTTGCTTACGGTCTGGAGAAGTCCGACAAGGAGCAGACCATTCTGGTCTTCGACCTCGGTGGCGGTACCTTCGACGTCTCCCTGCTGGAGATCGGCGACGGTGTTGTTGAGGTTCGCGCAACTGCTGGTGACAACAAGCTCGGTGGCGATGACTGGGATCAGCGCATCGTTGACTGGTTGGTTGAGAAGTTCCAGTCCAGCAACGGCATTGACCTGACCAAGGACAAGATGGCTCTGCAGCGTCTGCGTGAGGCTGCTGAGAAGGCCAAGATTGAGCTGTCCTCCTCGCAGCAGGCATCTATCAACCTGCCGTACATCACCGTTGATGCTGACAAGAACCCGCTGTTCCTGGACGAGACCCTGTCCCGTACTGAGTTCCAGCGCATCACCTCTGATTTGCTTGACCGCACTCGTAAGCCGTTCCAGCAGGTCATTGCTGACGCTGATGTTTCGGTTTCCGACATTGACCACGTCGTGCTGGTCGGTGGTTCCACCCGTATGCCGGCAGTCTCCGAGCTGGTCAAGGAACTGACCGGTGGTCGTGAGCCGAACAAGGGCGTTAACCCGGACGAGGTTGTCGCAGTTGGTGCTGCTCTGCAGGCCGGCGTTCTGCGCGGTGAGGTCAAGGACGTGCTGCTGCTCGACGTCACCCCGCTGTCGCTGGGTATTGAGACCAAGGGCGGTGTCATGACCAAGCTGATCGAACGCAACACCACTATCCCGACCAAGCGTTCGGAGACCTTCACCACTGCTGAAGACAACCAGCCGAGCGTTCAGATTCAGGTCTTCCAGGGCGAGCGTGAGATGGCTGCAGCTAACAAGCTGCTGGGCTCTTTCGAGCTGGGCGGTATCGCTCCGGCACCGCGTGGTGTCCCGCAGATTGAGGTCACCTTCGACATCGACGCCAACGGCATTGTCCACGTCACCGCTAAGGACAAGGGCACTGGTAAGGAAAACACGATCACCATCCAGGACGGCTCCGGCCTCTCCAAGGAGGAGATCGACCAGATGATCAAGGACGCTGAGAAGCACGCTGACGAGGACAAGAAGCGCCGCGAGGAGCAGGAAGTCCGCAACTCGGCTGAGTCCATGGCTTACCAGACCCGCAAGTTCGCATCGGAGAACGAGGACAAGGTTTCCCAGGACATCCGCGACCGCGTTGAAGAGGCCGCCAAGGAAGTCGACGAGGCTCTGAAGGGCTCCGACATCGAGGCCATCAAGTCCGCCGTCGAGAAGCTGTCCACCGAGAGCCAGGAGATGGGTAAGGCTATCTACGAGGCTCAGGCAGCTGAGGGTGCAACCGCAGCCGAGGGTGCTGAGGCCGCTGACGCTGACGACAACGTCGTTGACGCTGAGGTCGTCGACGAGGACGAGAAGGACAAGTAAGAATGACTGACCAGGATCAGGGAAACCAGCCCACCCCGGAGGAGCCGGCCAACCTGGCCGATCAGGTCAACGAGGTCTTCGAGCAGGCCAAGCTTGACGACGACGTGGAGCCGGCGACCGAAGGTGCCGCCGGCGACACCGCCGCGGAGGAAGCTGCAGACCCAGTTGCAGCCATCCAGCGTGAGTTGGATGAGCGCACGGAGGACCTGCAGCGCCTGTCGGCGGAGTTCGCAAACTACCGTCGTCGAGTTGACCGAGACCGTGAAGCCGAGCGCGTACAGGCGAAGGCAAAGCTGGCTGGAGAACTGCTGGTTTTGGCTGATGACCTCGACCGGGCTGAAGAGCACGGCGACTTGGCAGACGGCACGCCGCTGAAGGCTTTCGCGGATAAATTCCGTGGCGTGCTGACCGCACAGGGTGTTGAGGAATTTGGTGCCGCAGGAGAGGAGTTCAACCCGGACATCCACGAGGCTGTCCAGGATCTCTCTGAAGGGGATGACAAGGTTCTAGCCAATGTGCTGCGCAAGGGCTACCGAATTAATGACCGTGTCATTCGTACGGCGATGGTAATCATCGGCGATCCGCAGTAGCGGAGACACAAGTGACGCAGATTTCTTTGAATTAGTTTTTCTGAAAGGAGGAGATGCACCATGACTCAACGGGAATGGGCAGATAAGGACTATTACGCTGACTTGGGCGTCTCTAAGTCTGCGTCACTCGACGAGATTAAAAAGGCCTACCGCAAGTTAGCCCGGGAGAACCACCCGGACAAGAACCCGGGTAACAAGGCCGCTGAAGATAAGTTCAAGCGAATCTCCGAGGCATACTCGGTGGTCGGTGACGAGGACAAGCGCCGCGAATACGATGAGCTGCGTGCAGCTCTCGCAGGTGGTTTCCGATTCCCCGGTGCCGCAGGTGCCGGCGGAGCCGGTGCTGCCGGTGCACGTGGATTCGACTTCGACGTGTCGGATCTCTTCGGCGGAGGTGCCGGATTCGGTGGCAATGCTGGTGGTGCAGGTGGCCTAGGTGATTTCCTGGGCGGCTTCGTAAACCGCAATGGTGGCGCTGGTGCTGCCGGGCGGCAGAAGGCCCGCCGTGGTGCGGATGTGGAGACAGAGATTACGCTCGATTTCCGCGAGGCTGCCCAAGGTGTCACCATCCCGCTGCAGCTCACCAACCCGTCGCCATGCACGAACTGCAATGGTTCGGGTGCAGCGCCGGGAACCTCACCGGTGACGTGTACCACCTGTCATGGTTCGGGATATGTCAAGGAGCAAAAGGGGGCCTTCGGCTTCTCCAGTCCGTGTGCGGACTGTGGTGGCCAGGGCACTCGTATCGAGAACCCTTGCTCGCAGTGTAACGGCACCGGTGTGACCACCCGCCGTCGTACCATCACCGTTCGCGTCCCCGCAGGTGTGGTGGACGGCCAGAAGGTCCGTCTTGCGGGCCAAGGTGAAGCGGGACTGCGGGGACGTCCGGCCGGTGACCTCTTTGTCACCGTTCATGTTCGCCCGGATGAAGTCTTCACCCGCAGCGGCAACGACCTTGAGGTCACGGTGCCCGTGAGCTTCGGCGAGCTCGCACTCGGCGGCACCATTACCGTGCCGACGTTGGGTGACAAGATTCGCGTGCGTGTCCCGGCTGGCACAGCCGATGGCCGAACACTGCGTGTGCGCGGTCGAGGAATCCCGAAGCGCAATGGCACTCCGGGTGACCTGCTGGTAACCGTGCGTGTGAAGGTGCCGACCAATTTGGACGACAATGCCACTTCGGCATTGCGCTCCTACGTCGAAGCGGAACGTGCCAGCGGGTTCAATCCTCGTGAGGGTTGGGCAGGTGCGAAATAATGTCCGACAACACTGAGGTCTATGTCATATCCGTAGCCGCGAATCTCGCGGGCATGCATGCGCAGACGCTGCGCAATTATGACCGACTCGGGTTGGTAACTCCGCAGCGAACCTCCGGCGGAGGTCGGCGCTACACCAAACGCGATGTGGCGCTGCTGCGTGAGATTCAGCGTCTGAGTCAGGAAGACGGCGTCAACCTGGCCGGTATTAAGGCCATCATCGACCTGACTGAGCGGGTGGATTCGCTTGAGCAGGAAAATGCAGAACTGCGAGAGCAGCTCTATCAAGCAAAGGCACAGGCTCGTCGTTCGCGAGGCGAACTGGTTCACGTCCCACGCTCTACGGCAGTGGTGATGTGGGAGCCGCGCACACGACGCCGGCACAAAGACAACCGCGGTGGGGAAAGGTAATCCCACACGGCTGAGTGAACGGACTAACCAGCGTCGCCTGGTTAGTCCGTTTTCTTTTGGCTTGTTAATTTGGGCCGTGGATTCGCAACCGCTGATCTGAGAGACCGGTCAGCTGTCAGTTAGCCACCGGTTGGCCTCGCGGGTGAAAACTTCGTCGTCAAAGTAGTGTTCGATGTGTGGGTTGCCCTGGATGTGCCGATACTTTTGAGGAATATCCTGCACGGGAGTGACCATGAATTCGGCCAAGTCTCGCATGGACAGGCCACGCTCACTCAGGTTGAGTGCGTACGCGCCGAAATCCTTATCCGCTGGGTTTTTCCCATGAATCCCCAGTTCGGCAGGAATACGAATGGGGTCCATCGGGGACGTCGCCACTGCCACACGGTGGCTATTTTCATCTTCGGGTCGGACTGTGCCGTCCGGCTTGAGTAGTTTCATGTCGTTTGCGCGCTCCAGTCCGGGGCCAACACCTGGCGGAGCTATGAGCAGCACCCTATCCGCGTAGAGGCCACTACCAAGGGAAGCCTGCGAGACCACCGTCGCCCCATAGCTATAGCCGGCGACAACGTGCCGCTGAGTAGAAGACGTGCCGTGGCTAGTAAGGCCACCGGCAATCGCAGTGTCACCACTATCGACGCCACCGGAACGCTCAATCAAACCAGCTTGCAAATGCTGCAGCCGCTCAGCGGCAAAATTGTGATACTCGGTGCGTATGGCCTCACGGAGGTCGGGTGGCGCGTCATAGGAAAACAACACCACCGCCACATCCTCCGGATCTTCACCGGCGGCGTGGAAGGTCGCGGCTACGCGCTCGAACTGCCTGCTAGCGTCCTCCGCGCTAGAGCTGGTGCCGGGGACGAGAGTAATCACAGTCGATGCTCGCTCAACGTCACCGAACGCAATCGCAGAATGTCCAGGCGAGGACTCCAATAGTTGTCCAGGAGGCAGCCCCAAAGACCGGGCGCGAGCGGACATGGCAGCGTCTATCTCCGATAGCGGTCTACTCGAATACGCCCCAGTCAATCCGCTCCCAACTTCCAAGTCCCAACCACCGTCAAGCCCTCTGTCAGCAGGGTTGCCAGTACCACTGCCAGCCTGTGATGGCTGCAATCTACCCGAGCCGCTAACTCCGCTTGCCACCAGTGGTGAAAGAGCTGAGATTGCGCCCGCCGCCTTCTCATCGAGTCGGTTGAGTTCAGCCAAAGCCGACTGAATCCGAAGCTGCGAGGTTGCACGCCATTCGGCCATGGTGAAAGGCCCGGAAGGAATTTTGGGATGAACGAGGCTGCGCGCAATCGTAGAAAGCATGCCCTCCGGCGGAGTCACCGCACCAGAAACCAGGTTCACCTGAAATCCCAGGTTGGTTGCCTGGTTTACCGCGTCGGTAAGTTCGCGGATGACGTCGTTAAGCATGGCGGCGGTGTCGCTGCAGCAGGCGGCGAGACGTTCGAGCGCGACGCTGCTTCGGCGCAGACGCGTGGAGCTGTGGGTGACAGAAACCTCGGCGGCGCTGCGGTTGTCGCCGGCGAAGTCATCCTCTGAAAGCGCGTTGAGTGCGGCCTGGGAACTGTCGGCGGAATCGGCGAGGGCGCGCGCCCCGGAACGCAGTGCCCGGGCAAGCGTCTCCAGCGAATCCACACGCCACAGCAGCGCTTCGCCTACCGTGACCATGACAGCTTTTCCAAGGCGGCGGACTGGTCATGCTCGTGCGCGAGAGCGCTGACAGCGAGGGCATCGGCAGCCTGCGCAATAACGTCGATGTTTGTGCACGCGGCAAGCAATGATTCCGACCACTTCCCACAAGTAGTGGAGACCGCGGGGACAATCCGTGAACCGGGCAGGGCAGAGGTGAGCCCGGCGCTTCCTGGGGCAGCTGCGACGATGGTGGAAAGAGCATCAATACGAGTGGAAATCTGCTGGTAGGAACGACTTAAGGCGGATAGTTGAGCTGGGTTGACTGTGATGTGTTCGGCCATGTTTTTGATTCTGCTGGGTGGAGTAAGGCAGCGGAAGACCATCTTCAGCGAACTGTGGATAACTCTGAGCGGAAGCAACGCAGGAAGCCGCGCTGTGGATAACTTCAGGGCGGTCAATCCGGGGTAGTCGGTAACATTTAGGCATGCGTATTGCACTGGCTCAGTTGGAATTGTCAGCGTCGGTTGAAGAGAATCTGAACGCGGTGAAGGTGACTATCGCGCGGGCAGCACAGGACAACGCCGATTTGGTGGTTTTCCCCGAAGCCACGATGAAGGCGTTCAATTCCGGTCGCCTGGATGTCGTGGCGGAGTCCAGCAGCGATAGGTTCGTAGCGGAGGTCTCGCAGGCCGCTCACGATGCCGGAATCAGCGTGGTGGTCGGCATGTTCCGGCCGGCAGATGAAGTGGAGCGCGACGGTAAGACGATGCACCGCGTCTTCAATTCGCTGCTTCTGGCTTGGCGTGATGAGGACGGCCCCGGTGTCGAGTTCTACGACAAACTCCACCTCTTCGACGCTTTTGGGTTTCGCGAATCGGATACTGTCGCGCCGGGCAACGCGCACGTGGTCTGTGATGTCCCGCTTGCCGACGGATCGTCGGTCGCCCTCGGTCTTGCGACATGCTTTGACATCAGGTTCCCGGAGCAATTCATTCAACTGGCCAACCTGGGCGCAGAGGTCATCGCGCTGCCTGCATCGTGGAATGACGGCCCGGGCAAGGTAAGGCAGTGGCAGACGCTGGTGTCGGCACGCGCACTGGATAGCACTTGTGTGATTGCGGCAGTCGATGCAGCCCGGCCTGGTGGGGCGAAGGCCGCGGGGAAAGATGAGGGGCCGACCGGCGCGGGGCACTCCATGTTGGTCAATGCGGACGGCGGAGTTATTGCCTCGGCGGGCTACGACCCGCAGTTGCTTGTGGCCGATGTGGATATAGCGGAGGTGGAGCGGATTCGTCGCTCGATTCCGGTGCTGGAAATTCGCGATCAGGGCTAGCCGGGAAGCAATGAAGCGGGCCGAGTCGAGGGGGCGAAGATTGCGGGATATTAGCCTATAGTTCTACCGATTCGGGCGAAGTCCTTTATATTTCTTATCATGCTGCTCCACATCCTCTGGGTCATCGGAATTACGGCCGAAGGCGTCACCGGCGCACTAGCGGCCGGTCGAATGCGCATGGATCTCTTTGGAGTTTCAACAATTGCGTGCATGACTGCTATCGGCGGCGGTACCCTGCGCGATGTCATTCTCGGTCACTATCCGTTGGTGTGGGTTGCAAGCCCACAATATTTGCTGGTTATTGTCGGTGCAGCACTGATCACGGTGCTGTTGGCCGACTTCCTGATGAAGCACTTCCGGGTCGTGTTCTTGGTCGCTGACGCAATCGGTTTGTCGGCGTTTTCCATCATTGGTGCCCGCGTGGCCATGGAAATGGGGCACGGCGTCATCATCGCTATTGTCGGCGCCGTTCTTACCGGTGCGTTTGGAGGTGTGCTCCGCGACCTGATGTGTGACCGCGTCCCGCTGGTGTTTCAAAAGGAGCTCTATGCCTCCATCGCAGTCGTCGCGGCGACGCTTTACTACGTGCTCGACATGGTTGGCCTGCACGAGAACATCAACATCATCTGTGCGGTGCTGTCCGCACTGTTCATTCGACTAGCGGCGCTTTGGCGTGGCTGGTCGCTGCCGGTATTTGACTATCAGGGGCGCGATTAAAACACAGTACCCAGAAAAACTCTCAGCAAAATACTCTAATTAGCTCAGCAGAATCGATAGTTGTTGCTGAAAAGATTGCCGTTATGGATTTTTCTGGATTCCTCTCCGGTATCGGAGACCCCGAAGCTCTACTCCAGGGGTTTGGCCCTTGGGTGCTTGCGGGGCTTGGACTCATCATCTTTATTGAGTCCGGTGTGCTCTTTCCTTTTCTGCCCGGTGACTCGCTGTTGGTCACTGCTGCCGTCTTAAGGTCAGAGCTAGATGTCCACACCTGGCAGGTGCTGGTTATCGGTATTATTGCCGCGGTGCTGGGTGATCAAGTCGGTTACTTCTTAGGCCACTCCTTCGGCCGCAAACTGTTCAGCGACAATGCCAAGGTGCTCCGAACTAATCGGCTGGAAGCGGCCGAGAAGTTCTTTGCCAAGTACGGACCACTGTCGTTGGTGCTGGGGCGATTTGTTCCCATTGTGCGCACCTACGTTCCGCTGGCGGCGGGCACTGCGAATATGCCCTACGGAAAGTTCATCGGCTGGAATGTCACCGGTGCGATTGGCTGGGTCGCCAGTATGGTCGCTGTTGGTGTGCTGCTGGGCAACATTCCGGGAATCACCAGTTCCATCGACAAGATCATGTTGCTGGTCATTGCAATTTCCGTGCTACCGGTTGTCATTGGTGGTGTGAATGCGCGTCGTAAAGCAGCTGTTGCGAAGCGCTCGGTGTAGGACGGTGCTGTCGTAAGGGCAGAGGCGCCGACAGAAAAACTCCCGCACCAAGAAAACCTGGTGCGGGAGTTTTTAATTGCGCTAGCGACTACCTAGAGGCGCGCACAAGCGCAGATGCACAGCGCGGACGATTAGGAAATCGAAGCCTCGTAGATGCCCTTGACGGACTCAGCCATAGTTGCGTTGAACTCTTCGTCGGACTGCTGAGCGGACAGGCCCTCAGACAGTGCACGGGAGAAGGAAGCAATCATGCCGTGGTTGCGGGACAGGCGCTCGTTGGCGTCCTCGCGCTCGTAGCCACCGGACAGGGCGACAACGCGCATGACCTTCGGGTGCTCAATCAGCGGCTTGTACAGGTCATCCTTGGTTGGGATGGAAACCTTGATCATGACCTTCTGGTCATCAGCCAGGTCATCCAGGCCAGCGAGCAGCTCGCGCAGGACAATGTCCTCAGCCTCTGCCTTGTCAGCAGCGTTGATGTCGACCTCCGGCTCCAGGATCGGAACCAGACCGTGGGACAGAACCTGCTTGCCGAACTCGAACTGCTGAGCAATGTTGGCCTTGATGCCCTCTTCGTTTGCCTCAGCAATGAAGGAACGCATCTTGGTGCCGAAGATGCCCTTAGCGACAGCGCGCTCCAGCAGCTCATCCAGGCCCGGGCACGGCTTCATAAGCTGAACGCCGTTTTCCTTGTCTGCCAGGCCCTTGTCGGTCTTCAGGAACGGGACGATGCCCTTCTTTTCCCACAGGTACTGAGCGGTCGGGATTCCCTCGATGTCGCGATCCATTGTCTGCTCGAAGAGAATCGCGCCAATAATCTGCTCAGAGTTGAAGGACGGGGAAGTGATGATGCGGGTACGCATCTCGTGAACCAGGTCGAACATTTCATCTTCGTTCGAGTACTGATCCTCGTTGATGCCGTACAGGCGCAGAGCCTTCGGGGTAGATCCACCGGACTGGTCGAGAGCGGCGATGAAGCCTTTGCCCTCAGTCATCTGACGTGCCTGCTCGATGTTCATTCGAGTCCTTTCGTGAGAATGAAGGAATGTCACCTACCAGGGTAACCAAAACAGTATGAGTGCGCTGTCCACCCATCACTCACATGGGGGAAGTTGAATCCGGCGGGAGTGTGCTGGTGAGGACGTCGGGCGGTGTGTCGGAGTGTGTTCGCACGTGGTTTCTGGAGCTTTCCAACGTTTTCTAGTGCTTTCCGGCGTGCTACTACGCTTAACGACGCTGCCGAGCTCAATCCTTTTTGCTATAGGTGTGGTGTGAATCACGGTCGGGAAATTGAAAAACTTGAAGTTGAGTGGAACAGACTCAAGGTTGAATGCGTTATGGGTAGTGAATGACAAAGTTGAGCCAAAGGGGCGCAAGTTATGAGTTTTACACCAACAACTAAGACTGGAGAAGTTCTCCAGGAAGCTATGAAGGCCGCGACCAGCGCGGGTAACCCGGATATCCGGCCTGGGCACATTCTGGTAGCACTGCTGGAGCAAAAGGAGGGTATTGCGGCTCCACTGCTTGAAGCAGCGGGCGTTAATCCTTCCGGGGTTTTGACCCGCGCTAAGGAGTTGGTCGCGGGGTACCCGTCGGCAAGCGGGGCGAATATGGCGAACCCACAGTTTAATAGGGACGCCGTTAATGCTCTGAACGCCGCCGAGGAGCTGGCGGGGGAGCTGGGAGACGAGTACGTTTCCACGGAAATTCTGCTTATCGGTGTGGCAACTGGCCAGTCGGAGGCGGCAACTGTGCTGCAGTCGGCGGGTGCTACTGCCGAGGCGTTAAAGGGTGCGCTGACTAGTGTGCGTGGATCGAGGAAGGTAACAACGGAGAATCCAGAAGAGCAGTACCAGGCTCTGGAAAAGTATGCGACGGACTTAACCGCGCGGGCACGTGAGGGCAAGATTGACCCAGTTATTGGCCGCGATGCGGAGATTCGTCGCGTGGTACAGGTCTTGAGTCGTCGTACCAAGAACAATCCGGTGCTCATTGGTGAGCCGGGCGTTGGTAAGACGGCCATTGTAGAGGGGCTGGCACGACGCATTGTTGCAGGTGATGTGCCGGAATCTCTGAAGGGCAAGACGCTGATGAGCCTGGATCTGGGCTCTATGGTCGCCGGTGCGAAGTATCGCGGTGAGTTCGAGGAGCGCCTGAAGGCGGTTCTGGACGAGATTAAGGAATCCGACGGTCAGATTATTACCTTCATCGATGAGATTCACACCATCGTTGGCGCTGGCGCCACGGGTGATGGCTCGATGGATGCGGGCAATATGATCAAGCCGATGCTGGCTCGTGGTGAGCTGCGTCTGGTCGGTGCGACGACCCTGGATGAGTACCGCAAGTACATCGAGAAGGATGCTGCGCTGGAGCGTCGTTTCCAGCAGGTCTTTGTCGGTGAGCCGAGCGTTGAGGACGCCATTGGTATTCTGCGTGGTCTGAAGGAGCGCTACGAGGTCCACCACGGTGTTCGCATCCAGGACTCCGCGCTGGTGGCTGCAGCAACGCTGTCGGACCGCTACATCACATCCCGCTTCCTGCCGGATAAGGCTATCGACCTGGTTGATGAGGCCGCATCGCGTCTGCGTATGGAGATTGACTCCTCGCCGGAGGAAATCGACTCCGCGGAACGCATCGTGCGCCGCCTCGAAATCGAGGAAATGGCCCTGGAGAAGGAAACTGACATCGCGTCGAAGGAACGCCTGGACAAGCTCCGTGAGGAACTTGCAGATGAGCGCGAGAAGCTCAACGCTCTGAAGACTCGCTGGCAGAACGAGAAGTCCTCGATTGATGATGTCCGCTCCGTCCGCGAAGAGCTCGATGCCCTGCGCACTGAGTCCGAAAAGGCTGAGCGCGAAGGTGACTACGGGCGCGTCGCAGAGCTGCGTTACGGACGCATCCCTGAGTTGGAGAAGAAGCTGGAGGCCGCCGAGGAATCGGTCGCTGACGCAGAGGAAAACTCCATGCTCAAGGAGGAGGTCACGCCTCAGGAAGTCGCTGAGGTTGTCTCCGCCTGGACGGGTATCCCGGCTGGCAAGATGATGCAGGGTGAGACCGAGAAGCTGCTCGAAATGGAGCTCAACCTCGGCCGTCGCGTTGTTGGTCAGAATGCCGCTGTGGAGGCTGTCTCCGATGCCGTCCGCCGTTCGCGTGCGGGTGTTGCCGATCCGAACCGTCCGACTGGTTCCTTCCTGTTCCTCGGTCCAACTGGCGTTGGTAAGACAGAGCTGGCCAAGGCGCTGGCGGAGTTCCTCTTCGACGATGAGCGTGCGATGGTGCGCATCGATATGTCCGAGTACGGCGAGAAGCACTCTGTCGCTCGTCTGATTGGTGCTCCTCCTGGATACGTCGGCTACGACGCTGGCGGTCAGCTCACCGAGGCTGTTCGTCGCCGTCCGTACACCGTCGTGCTTTTCGACGAGGTCGAGAAGGCTCACCCGGACGTGTTCGATGTGCTCCTGCAGGTGCTCGATGAGGGTCGCCTGACCGATGGTCAGGGCCGAACCGTGGACTTCCGAAACACGATTCTGATTCTGACCTCCAACCTCGGTGCTGGTGGTACGCATGAGCAGATCATGGATGCGGTCAAGATGGCCTTCAAGCCGGAGTTCATCAACCGTCTCGACGATGTAGTGATCTTCGATCCGCTGACCTCCGAGCAGCTGCGCGGCATTGTGGACATTCAGGTTCGCAACCTGGCAGAACGCCTGGAGGCACGTCGTCTGGTGCTGGATGTCTCCGATGAGGCACTGGATTGGCTGTCGGAGCGCGGCTACGACCCGGCCTACGGCGCCCGTCCGTTGCGTCGTCTGGTGCAGAAGGCAATCGGCGATGAGCTGGCACGTCGACTGCTCGCTGGTGATGTTCGCGATGGTGACCGCGTAGAGGTCACGGTTGCTGACGATGGCGAGTCGCTGAAGGTTGTCGGCTATGACGAGGATGGCGTAGCCCGAATCTAGGGCGCCTGATACTCAGGGCGATAACTGCTGAGCAGGCTGTCTGTTTGTTGGGGCGGTTTGAGAGAGTATTCTCCTGAACCGCCCTTTTTGTGCTTTTATTGTCCAGATTTATGTGTCTTGTGACCGACCGTGTGGGCTTGTTGCATTCCGGTCAGTCTGGAGTGCGCCGGTATAGTGCGCAAATATGACTAACTTTCAGTGGCGACCAGCGACAGACTCCGACCTCCCCTTCATTGCCTGGATGGACGAACTAACGGAAACATTCGGAGATGAAAGTCAGCCACTGCCGGAAGATTATGTAGTCACGAGGCGTCAATACGTCGACCAGTGGGACGCGAGTCAGGGCGGGGTTATCCTTTTCGCCACTTCGCTTGACGACGCTGACCTCGAGTCGCTCAGTAGCGACATGACCCGCACTGACCCATTTGAACCGAGGGTTTCTCGCGAGGCTACCTACAGTGCGGCCGCCATTAAGAAGGAATGGTTGGAGCGCGGGGATTCGTCGTCAAGCGAAGAGCACGAGAGCTATGAAGTGCCGGTGGGGGCGGCCTGGCTGCGTACGTTTACGCAGGACGGACCGGGGTACGGTTTCGTGGAAAATGGGATTCCTGAGGTAGCGATTGCGCTGCGTCCAGGTGTTGTTGGGCGCAGGCTGTCGCAGCCGATGATTGCGGGGCTCCTTGAGTATGCGCGTGAGCTGGGGTACCCGGGGGTTAGTCTGGCTGTCCATGATGCCAATCCGCGGGCGGCGAAAGCTTATGTGAAGGCGGGGTTTGAGCTAGTGGGACGCTCGAGCTTCCCGGACCATGATGTGATGGTGGTGCGGTTTTAGGTTTTCGGCGTGCAGTTTTTGGTGGGGGCTGCGCGGGTGGTGAGGGACTGCGCGAGTTGGTGGGGTTTTCAGGGCGGATGGTGGGGTGTTTAGGCGCTGGAAGCGAGGCAGCGTTTCGGAAAAAGGTTCGAAAAAGTTGACTTAGGGGGTTGTGGTGTGTCGAATGGGTGTGCGATAATGTGGGGGAGGGAAATTAGTTAGTCCATTTGGGGATTCGGATTGCTAGCGTTTTAAAAGGGGTGGGGAAATGTCTACACCATCGGCGTCAAACGGCGGTGGACCGCTTTCGACATCGCAGGTTTTAGATGCGGTTGCGCAGTTTGAAGCTCTGTCGACAGTCATCGTGGAGAACTTCGAAGTACTTGCACCGGATCATGCGCACGATGCATATAAGTCGATTGAGAAAGCGCGAAAACGACTCGCAGTAATTGATGCGACTTATGTGGAGACTATGAAGGGGCGGATGCCCAGCGCGGAGCACCGAAGGATCGCGTGGCTAGCGCAGGAGATGCGAATCTCGCGAGCAGAAGCGAGGCAGCGTATCAATGTCGTCGGACGTCTGAGTAGGAATGTTGATCCGTTTGCTCCGGCGAATGAGGATGTGCGAATGCCGAACCTTCGTCAGAAGGTTGAGGAAGGTGTTGTCGGTGCGGATGCTGTTGCGAAGATTGACAAAGCCGTTCGGGAGCTGCCGGCAACGGAGCATGCACAGCTGTCTAGGCTGCTGGACAAGCACATTTCAGATTTAGTGGACAAAATCCGTGTTGATGATCTCAATAAATTGCCGAACCGCCTGCGGGCGATGTTGGGGGTTGATGACCCGTATACGGATGAGGACCGCGCTCGGAAACGAAGTCTAAAAATCGGTGCTCAGGGGCCGGACGGCATGAGCCGGTTGAGCGGTGTGGTTACGCCTTCGTTTGCGGCGGTGCTCAAAAGGCTGCAGGCAGATCATGCGCGGCCTGGTGGGTTACTCGAAGAAGGCGCCGATGACCAGCGGAATCCGGAGCAGCGTTTCCATGATGCCGTGGAAGCGGCGGTGAACGGGGGCTTTCAACCAGGCGGTGAGCTTCAGCCGGCGCGGGGGACGACATCGGTGGTCACCGTCGCGCATATCGCAGATGTGGCAGCGTTAGCTGGAGTCTCCCTGCCTGAGGGGAAAGATTTTGTACTTCCTGGATCGGGCAAAGCGGTCTCAGACGCGGGAGTGCGAATTTCCATTAGTCAGGCCGTGCAACAGATGGTTGATAGAAATTCGTTCCTCCAAGTATTGGGGAATGAGGGGCAGACCTTGTATTTTGGTCGGTCCCGCAGGCTGGGGACTTTGCCGCAGTATCTGGCCCTTCTTGGAGAGGAAGGAGGTTCCTCCGCGCCGGGCATGGGCACTCCGGGAGCTATGTGCGATGTTCACCATGTGCAGTCGTGGGCTTCCGGTGGTGGCACTGACCTGGATAATCTCACGTTGGTGGATCCGGGTACGCATCGAAAGATCGACGATGCTCGATGTAATGAAAATGCTTGGTGGACGCTCCGGCCGGATGAGGTGGCGGAGATTCTAGGAACTGACGAAGGGGACGGGGTTAGCGGGGAGTGTGAGCAGGCCTCTACTGATCGTGTGGTCTGGGTGCCCCCGAAAGACGAGGAAGGAAACCGGAAAGCGGAATCCAATGAGGACCCCGATACGTTCGATAGCCCGGGGCGCTGGTTGCGTCGTAAAGCGCGAGAGAAACGGGCGGGGGACACAGTGGATGGCAATGACGAGATGGGGCCGGATCCCGGTGGGTAGTCGGATTGGGAGACCGAGGCCTGGCTTAGAGGCTGATCTTCCGTTTCGTAGTCAGCTTTGTGTTAATAAAGCGGTTGAGGAAAGGGGGGTGCCGATGCTGGCGGCATAGTGCAGCAGTTTTTCTGCGGTGGCACAGCCGATTCCATGGCCTGTGCCTGAGATGAAAACGGCCAGGTGAGCAGCGTCTTCATGCACCTTCCCAAGCTCCTAGTTTTAATAACGTACATATCGCGCTACCAAGTCAATCGATTTAGAATCCGGAATTATGACAACATCCATCTCGGTACAAGAGCTTCGTGACAAGATTGCCGGCGGCGGTCGTATCGTCGTCGTTGACGCACGCTGGTCGCGTGCTAAAAAACCATATGACTCCTACGCCACGGCTCACATCCCACTGGCCGTGTTCTGTGATCCCGAGTTGGACCTAGCAGGTGTTCCAAGCCGAGAAGCTGGTCGCAACCCGTTGCCGGATATCGAGCGTGTGCGCGATGCCGTCCGTCGATGGGGAGTCCGCTCGGAGCATCTGGTGATCGTCTACGACGCGGGCGATGGACTGTTCGCGTCACGTGCTTGGTGGATTCTGCGCTGGGCAGGTTTGGAGAATGTGCGTGTCCTCACCGGTGGGTTAGCTGCTTGGGAAGCAGATGGAAACGAGACTGCCTTCGGGCCCGGAAATCTGCCGCGGCCTGGAACGATTGCGGTGAGTGAAGGCAATATGCCTGTTGCCAGCCTCGATGACGTACGCACCTGGTCTGAGCGTGGAATTTTGGTGGATGCGCGTGAGCCCAGCCGTTTTGAAGGTCGTAGTGAGCGCGTCGATCTGCAGGCGGGTCACATCCCGGGTGCCGTGAACCTGGCGGCTCGCAGTCTGCAAAATGCCGACGGCTCCTTCCTGCCTGTTGAGCAGCTCCGTGAGCGCTTTGCCTCCGTCGGTATCGAAGACGGTCGCAATGTAGCGGTCTACTCCGGTTCCGGTCTTCATTCCTCGCTGTTCATTCAGGCTATGGAAGAAGCGGGCATCACGGGCGCCGCTCTGTATGTCGGCGGCTGGTCCCAGTGGGCTGGCGATCCGAGCCTGCCTATCGTCCGCTTCTAAGCGGGCTCGGGCCAGGGCGACCGCCCCAGGACCCCTGATGTGCCGTCCATGTGGCTTTTGCCCCTCGCCCTTTACCGTCCTAGAGAGTCCTGAACGCTCTCGCCTCGGGCATTGGTATTGCGCCAGACGGGGGACGGCATCTTGTCGCTGACCAAATAGAACGGCTTCTGGCTTAAGCTAGGAGATTAATGATTCCCCTAGTATTCACCCTCGCAGCGATTCTCATCATCGCCGCAGTCGCGCTGTTCGTTGTCGACCGCCGCCGTCGCAGCACAAGTGAGACTGCTGTGGCGTCTCCGTCATCGCCATCGCTTTACGACGAGCCCTCGGACTTCACCGGCGAAGTAACCGGTGTGGCGGCAGAAGATGTTGTGCCCGAACTGCCGGATTCTTCAGAGCAAGGAAGCTCCGAGACAGCTTCTGTGGCGAGACCGAATATCGCAGCTGATGCTGACTCTCACTCTGAGGTTGCCGCTGAGACTGATAGCGCCGCTGAAGTTGATTCTGAAACTGAGGTTTCGACGACAGAACTGGGGACTTCAGCTGTAGAAAAGACACCGACGGAGCCTGAATCTGTCTCGGGAATCGAGCCGGCGGCCACTGCTGAAATGCCCGAAGCAACAGAAGACGCGGGTGCTGCCGAAACATCGGAAGCAGCAGCTGATCTGAATGCGGGAACGGACGTGACTCTCCGAAGCGGCGCGGAGTCTGGCACAGAATCTGGAGCAGGGCCTGGCGCGGAGCCAGCCGAGTCGGTGACTGCTGAAGATACCGATACCGCGGATGAGCCCGAGACAGGTTTAGTGGGCGATGCCGTTGCCACAGGGGCCGACAGCACCACCGCTGCTGACGCTCGCACTGGAACTGTTGGGGGTACAGAATTCCGGGCTGCAGCCGGCGAAAATGCCGAGACTGACGAAGTGCCGCAATCATCCGATCGTGCGGCGCGCACCCAGGCCACCCCGCCCACCCCGCCCACTGAGCCCACCCAGCCCGCGCAACCGCAGCGCGCTCAGCAGCAATCAGTGGCCCCTATCCGTCGACGTATCAGCGGTCGCCGTGTGCGTCACTTGCGGAAGGCCTGGGCGCAGGAACGTAATTCTGTCTATAACCGTGTGGACCATGAGCTGCCGTCGTACTGGCAGCGTACGCCGGACGGCGATGCCAAGGCCGTGGTCTCCGGTTTCGCCTTTGGCCGGGAAATGCACCTCGCCGATGTCGGCGGCATCACCACCATCGCCATCCGCCGCTCTGTATCCAGCGATGAGGTTTTCGAGTTGCGCCGCAGCGGCGGCACGACGCTGCCTCACGTAGCTACCGAAGCCGGCCTGGTAGTCGCAGCTACCGACCCAGAGCTCATTCATCGCATCTTCGACGACCGTGCAACCCGCATGCTTGCCGACGTACACCCGGCCATTACCCGCATGTGGTCCGAAAACTCCTGGTCCTTGGCTCAGCTGATTGATAATTCAGTGCCAGAGGACTGGGACGGTGCACTGGCATCGCTGTCGGACTTCTCCGACATTGCGCGCAGGTTGCCACCGGCGGAAGGCGAAACCGTCGCTCCGGACACTAATCAGTGGGATCCCACTCGTTTGCAGCTCACCGAGCAGTCCGTTGACTCTGGTTCCTTGATTTCGGATGGAACCGGGCGTGGGCACTTGCACGCGGTACCAGATCAGCGTCGCAACGGTTCTGCTAACCACGAATCGCAGAATCACAGCTCACAGAACGGGCATGCCCAGAGTCACAGCGCGCAGAATAGCAAGGGCGAAGAGCCGCTGGACGTTGAGGAAATTGTTTACGCAGATTCTCCTTCGTCCTCGTCCGCTGCTACCGCGGATGCAACCACGGATGATTCGCAGTGGCCGTCGCAAAGCAATGCACAACCCACGGTGGTGCAGGCGATTGACGGTTCGTCGTGGCGCCCTACGCGGGATATACCGCTGGATCCGACGGCGCTGCCTTCGCGGTCAACGGCACGAAAGATGGGTGCAAACGTTGGTGAGTCGGAGGACATTGGGGATTCTGGCCAGCAGATTCCTGCGCTTGGTGAGGACCCCGAACATAGCCGGATGCGCTCGAGCCAGGGGCGTGTGGTGCGATCAATTGTGAAGCCCGCCAGTATTTTTACCGACGCCGCCCCAGACCTCGACAGCAGCGACGACCCCACCGAATCTGTATCCGAGGACAAGGGCGCAACCCCTGATTCCGCGGACGAGTAGAACCAGACATATCCTTGAGCACACAGTCGTTTATTTAGGAGACAACCTCAGATGAGCATCCACACGAGCAATGTCAATCAGGAGAAGCTGCAGCGTTTGGCCGAGTTGGTCAAGGAGCTGGCGGTTGTCCATGGCAAGGTCACGCTGTCGTCTGGACGTGAGGCTGACTACTACGTTGACCTGCGCCGCGCCACCCTACATCATGAGGCCTCGCGTCTGATTGGTTCCCTGCTACGGGAGCTCACTGCAGACTGGGACTACGCGCACGTCGGTGGTCTGACGCTTGGCGCGGACCCGGTGGCTACCTCTGTCATGCACGCCGAAGGGCGCCCAATTGATGCCTTTGTGGTGCGTAAGGAAGCCAAGAAGCACGGCATGCAGCGCCGCATCGAGGGGCCGGACATTGTGGGCAAGAAGGTCCTGGTTGTTGAGGACACCACCACGACGGGCAACTCTCCGCTGACCGCCGTCGCTGCCCTACGTGAGGCCGGTGCTGAGGTTGTCGGTGTCGCCACGGTGGTTGACCGCGCGACGGGTGCCGGCGAGGTCATCAAGGCTGAAGGCCTGGAGTACCGTTATCTGCTCGGTTTGGATGACTTGGGTCTGGCCTAAGAATCTGAGCGCTAGAGCTATCGCCGAGCCTCACCCTGCTCGCCGAGCCTCACCCTGCTCACCGAGCCTCACCCAGCTCACCGCCCCAACGCAGTCCCACGAAAGAGGAACATCCCCATGACCACCAAGCGCGCAGGACTCCTGTCCAAGCTCACCACGACCAAACTTCCCGGCACAAAGGAAACCGTCGCTGACATGTTTGTGCGTCGCACGGGCGAGGGCCTCGGCGCACTCGTCGGTATCGCCAGCGCGAGCTCCGACACTCGCCGTGCCCCAGAACGTGCCGGCTACATCGCCGCCAGTGCGGTCAACGTTGTCTCCAGTGCCTTCGGCTGGGAGACTCCACGTCGAGTTTCCAAGACTGTCCTCATGCCACTGTTGGCGGCCAATGTTTGGCGCCGTCGCCACGAGACGTCTCGCTTTACGACGACCACCCTGCTCATCGGCCTCGCCGGCGGTTGGCTGGGCGACTTGATTCTCATGCCGAATAAGCCGAACCTGAACCGCGGTTCTGTGCCGTTCGCAGTTAACCAGGTTGCCTACCACGTGCTGCTGTGGCGTGCCGGAGCTCGGATTAGCGCGCTGCGTGCTGCCATTCGCTTCCCACTGTGGGCTGGTTCGGTACCGCTGGTCGGTGCTGTAAAGCCCGAGGCGCTGCCCGCTGCTGTTGGCTACGGTCCGCTGCTGGCTGTGACCTCCGCACTGGCCGATGACCCGGCGCTGCTGGAGGGTGCCGGTGCTGTCGGTACTGATGAGCAGACCGGCCTACCGATTGCCGATGCCGCCTACGGCCTCGGCCACGGTGGCAACCTGTTCCTCGTCTCCGACACGCTACTGATGGCTCGAAAGATGTTTGCGGAGGAGGGCGTCGTCGGCAAGCTTCTGAATGCGGCAGTGATGGACACCTACACCGTGGCGCAGTTGTTCCTGGTCGAGGGGCTGTTGGCTCTTGACCGCGCCTGAGCCCGGGAAGGGGCCGACGGAATGGTTTGAGGCTCGTGTCGGGGTGGGGCCGTGGGAGCAGGAGCACCCGAACGAACCCCGGCCGACCGGCCCAGAATACGATGAGCAGCTTCTGGATGAGGGCGACCGACGTAATGTCGTCGATGCCTACCGCTACTGGACGATGGAGGCTATCGTCGCGGAGCTGGATAAGCGTCGTCATCCGTTGCACATCGCCATCGAGAATTTTGAGAATGACTCCAACATTGGCACCGTGGTACGCACCGCAAATGCCTTCCTGGTGGAGGCCGTGCACATCGTGGGGCGCAAGCGTTGGAATCGTCGCGGCGCGATGGTGACTGACCGCTACCAGCACTTGCTGCACCACGAGACGGTGTCGGAGGTCATTAGCTGGGCGCGCGAGCATGATTTGGCTGTCGTGGCCGTGGACAATGTGCCGGGCTCCGTACCCATCGAAACCGTTGAGTTGCCCGAGCGTTGTCTTTTGCTCTTCGGCCAGGAGGGGCCGGGAGTGACTGAAGAAGCACAGCAGTCGGCGGATTTGACGGTGTCGATTGCCCAATTTGGCTCGACGCGTTCGATAAATGCGGGGGTAGCGGCGGGTATTGCCATGCACTCTTGGATTCGTACTCATGCAGATATCACCGCGGCCTGGTAATTGTCTGCTTAGGTGTTTTATTTCGAAGGCTGTTTTAGAGCTGTTTCACAGCCGTTTTAAGGAGAGCCAGTGGTTCTAAAAATGTCGCGTCCGGAGGCCGAAACGTGGGCCTATCGTGCGGACGTGGCTGAACAGGCGATTCGCAACCGTCATGCGGCGAAGCTGTGGGGTCTTCCGGGCACGAATTTGGCAATGGCTTCCTGGCCCGCGCCGCTGCGACATAAGGTCTTCATCAACTGGCATTACTGGTGGCAGGCGCAGTATCTCGACTGCCTGGTAGACGCAGCCAAGCGCGTGCCTTCTAAGGAGAAGTACCGCGCTATCCGCCAGACCACTCGGGGTATCCGCATTCGCAACCTCACGCTGCTGACCAAGAACAAGTACTACGACGATCGCGCGTGGATGGCGTTGGCGCTCGGGCGTGCCGACGCGGTCCTCGGCGCATCGGTGCCCAAGAAGACGACAGCACGGCTGATTTCATGCTTGGGTGATGGTCGGCAGGAGTCCACGGGTGTGCTGCCGTGGCGTGAGCAGGACCTCTTCTTCAACGTTCCCTCGAACGGTCCTGCAGCCATCGCTCTGGCCCGGGCTGGTCGTATCAAGGAGGCAGAGGAACTTATCGATTGGGTTTACGCCAACCTCCTGGCGGACTCAGGGCTGCTCTACGACGGCATTCGCTTGTCCATGGCAGGTGCCGTCGTACAGAAGGGCATGTTTACGTACAACCAGGGTGTCATGATTGGCGCTTGCCTCGAAGTGGGACTTGCGCTTCGGGCGCACGGCCAGCGTGAACAGGCGACGAAGTATTTCACGCGCGTGCAAAACCTCATCCACGCGGTGGCAAAGGATTTGGCGACCACCGACAATGTCATCGCCGGTGCCGGTGGCGGCGATGGTGGTCTGTTCAACGGCATCCTCGTGCGATACCTCGCCGATGCGGCGGTGCGTTTGCCTGGAGACAATCGCATGAATCGCGCGGCGGCCCGCATTGCTCGCCGACTGGTTCTGGCTTCGGGGGAGAAGTGCTGGTACCACCGCCTCGAGGTTGATGGCCTGCCGCTTTTCCCCGCAGATTGGAACGACAATGCTCAGTTCCCACAGGGCGGTTCGGTTGCGCAATCAGTCGGTGGCGCGGTTCGCGGTTCGGCGATTAAGGAGCGTGACCTCTCTGTCCAGCTGTCGGGTTGGATGCTGATGGAAGCGTGCGCCCGAGTGGCCGATTTTGTTGCGACCAAGCTGGAAAATGGTGAGTCGTTGGATTCGACGAAGCCGAGCTGCCCGGAGTAGTCGGGGAACGCTAGTTGGTCGTCATCTGGCGCTTGCCGACGTCGCCCCACCACGCTGTGCCCGCCGTTGCCAACAGAGAGTCACATACTGAGCCCCTGCCATCGCCACGTGATGCCTGGCACAATAGGACGCATGAAACTCAATGACATGATGGCTCCTGCTCCCGTGAAGCTCCCCGTTCTTGACGAGGCCGTTGCTGCCCGCAACGGTGGCGCAAGCCCGGAGGCCGTGGTTCGCGCATGCCCGCGCGATTCCCAGGCTTGGGCGGATTTGGCTGAAAGCGCCTTGTCCGAGGGCCAGGAGATTCAGGCCTATGCCTTCGCTCGCACTGGTTACCACCGCGGTCTGGACCTGCTGCGTGGAAACGGCTGGAAGGGGTTCGGAGCCATTCCGTGGGAGCACGAGCCGAATCGTGGTGTGCTCCGCGCCTTCGCAGCGTTGGCTAAGGCTGCTAAGGCTATCGGCGAGGATGATGAATTCGATCGCATGATGGCGTTGCTGCGTGACAGTGATGAATCCGCGTTGCCAGAACTGGGTCTTTAATCGCGCATAGAGATTCAGCGGGCACATAAGAGTGCACAACAGCACAACGGGTACATAAAAAGCGCACAGTTTTTTACATGAGGATGGTGACTTCGGCATGGCTGGCATAGCTGGTGGGGAAGATAAGGATGCCGCAGCTGCCAGGAATCTAGAGGACCTTGCTCCCGCGCATGTCGACGACCTCGTCGAAGCTAAGGAAACGCAATTCGTCGAGGATAATCCGCGCCCGGATTTCCAAGACTTTCGCAATACGTACCTACATCCGGCCTCCCGCGCAGCAAACAAGCTGCGTCAGAAAGTGAGGCCCCGCACGCGTTTCCTCCATGCGATTGACCGTGTGCGCTCCCGTTGGATGCTCATTGTCCAAGCCACGTTAGCCGCTGGGTTGGCCTACTGGTTCGCACTTGAGGTACTGGGGCACCCCAACCCGTTCTTCGCGCCGATGGCCGCTTTCATCAGCCTCAACGTGATGACCGCAGGTCCTCGCCTAAAGCACTCTGTGGAGTTGGTGCTCGGCGCCTCGTTGGGAGTCGGCATTGGTGATGTGATTATCTCCATCCTCGGCTCGGGTATCTGGCAGCTGACTGTCGGTGTGTTCGTCGCCATGGTCATTGGCGTGTTTGTCGGTCGCGGTCCGCTTGTGGTCAACCAAGCGGCATCTTCAGCCGTGCTCATCGCCACCATTATTCCGCCGGGCACCGCCGGTTCTTATTACCGAATGATCGATGCTCTCGTCGGTGGTGTGGTGGGCATTATTGTGCTCATGATATTGCCGCGAAGCCCGCTGGCGGGTGCTCGCCGCAAGGTGGCCAAGGTCCTCGACATGGGTGCAGACGTACTTTATGACATCGGCATCGGCATGAAAGAGGGCGACACCGATCGCATCCGCACCGCACTGAGCGTGGTGCGCTCCATGCAGGCGCAGGTCTCGCTGATGGACCGCACTGTCGCCGACGCGGGCGAGCAGGTCCGTATCTCGCCGTTGCTCTGGCGCTCTCGGGATAGAATCCACTCGCTGTCGCGCATGGTACATCCCGTCGACAACGCCATGCGCAACATCCGTGTGCTCGCGCGTCGCGCTATCACCGCACGTGAGGATCACATCGACTTCTCGTCCGAACTGTGCGCACTTGTTCTCGGCGTGTCTGAAGGTACGCGCCTGGTCAGTCATGTGCTTGACGACGAAGCCGCCGTGCGCCGAATCCCAGAGTGGGGCGAGTTGCCTTTCGAATCCGGCGACATCGCTATCGCTCAGCTTTCCGAGGGATCCGGAGAGGTCAAGCTTGAAGACGTGGTTCGGTACTTGCGTCGTCTAGCGGCGAAAATGCACCCGCGCGTGATCGAGGACGCAACGCTGTCGGAACAGGTTGTGTTTGCGCAGTCCCACTCCTTGGTGGTGGACCTGTTGCAGGTGTGTGGCCTGTCCAGACGTTCAGCTGTGGCAACGCTGCCGCCGACGACGCCGTTCCCAGCAATGCCGCCGGAGGTATGGGACGAGTAGCCGGTGAGACGTGGGCGAGTAGTGGCTCGCCAGGCGCACTTGCTACTGCAGCATGCTCTAGTGCGGTACGCGCTTGACCTCGACGCCGCCGAAAGCGACGAAGCCGCGCACAATAATCTTCGGAGCCTGTCCTGCGCCAGGAGCAGGAAGGTTGCGTCCCGGCTTTCCAGTAACATCCGTGCCTCCGAAGATGGGCAGCACGTCGACATCAACTTGGTAGTGGTCGGGGACAATGACGTCGACTCCACCGAAGGCGCAGCCAATGTTGACGACAGTGGTTTCCGCGGTAAGGATGGCCTCGCGGAAATCCAAGCCAGTCCCGCCGAAGGCCGCCACCGTGGTGTGCGTGGGAGCGCACGTCCAAGGGCCTCTCTTGTCGGTGCCGCCAAAGATGCCGATGGAGAGCTTCGAACCAGTTGCCGCGGCGGAGCTATCAATCCGGGCTGGTTGATGATTGCTGGCTGCATTCGGTGCCACTGAATGGTGCTCGTCCGGGACGCTGTGCAGGTTCGGGCGCAGGTTAGGGTTTGGGTGCGCATGTGGAGTCGGCTCGGCCAGGTTCGCGGGCAGCGACAAGTCCTGTGTCAATGTGGGCAACTCATCAATGTACGTTGCCTTTTGGGCTTTCTCGGTGCGCTCCTGCAGTTCCGCAAAGTCAATCTGGCCATCGCGGAATGCCCATTCCAAGCGTTCCAGCGCAGTGTGGCGGGCTTGGTCGCCAGCGCGTAGCCGTGGGGTGTTGTCAGTCATGATGCTGTCCTATCGAGGCAGTGGCGGGCAGTGGCTTTAACACCCAAATGTTATCTGTACTCGAACTTTCGCGCAGGTCACTTTCATGCACGCCACTTTCGCACAGGCAGACCGTGGCTATTGCCCGCCGCAGTTAGTGCACAATCTGCAAGTCGCGAAGGTGTCGGTACAGAGTTGTCTTCTCTCTCGGCTTTCGTGACTCCACGCCATCGCGCACATATCGGAAGCCCAGGCCACCAACTTGAACTGCCCGACCCGTCATCGGACGGTGTAGCTCGCGGGCCGGGGCTTCTTTCGCTTTACGACGGCCACCGCGCCCCAATCCGAGTCGGCTCAGCAGGCCTTTGCCGCTCTCACCCTCGTTACCGTTTTCCGCATCCGGCGCCGGAACTTCGGCCGCAACGATGCCCGGGGCATCGGGGGTAGGGCGAATCTGCAGGCCGGTGGATGTGCCGGAGAACATCTGATGCTCGTCGACATAGACCTCGCCAGTAAACCCGTTTGCCGAGGACACTCCGGTAATTCCCGGCTCTGTCAGTAGGGCGTAACCAACAATTGCGTGGCCGGTGTCGTCGCGAATCAGCGGCACTGGCGTCGTCGGGCGTGTGAGCGCGGCCGCCGCATCGAGCCCTTCTCCTCCTTCGATGCCCCAGTTTTTGGCCGCGGTCGAGGGCGCGGTGGGGACATGTGCCACTTCAATCCACAGGAGGTTCTTGCGCATCAGGTAGGTTGCCACGGTAGCCAGTGCCGCGTCGGGGCCAACGACCACAATTCGTAACGGCTCGCTCGGCTTTTGCGGAGCGGGTTGCGGAGCGCCTAAGTGGTCGACTTTCTTCTGCTTGGAGATTTCCTCCGGCGTCGGAGCTGTATCGACAGGCAGTACGTCCTTGGCCAGGTCGTCGATGAAAGCCAGCTCCTTGCGGGTGGGGATCATCGCGACGTCGTGAAGCGCATAGGCGGGTGGTGCCGGAGTAGCTGGTGCTGATGGTGTGGACGGTGCTGATGTAGACCATGATTGGCGGAGCAATTGGGAAAACGCGGGTACATCGGGGCCACACTGCAGCACAACAATACGCATAGGACTACACTCTAATGCGTCGTCTGCAATCCCAGGAGTTGAAGTAGGACTATGGCCGCAATCATTATCGTCGGTGCCCAGTGGGGCGACGAGGGCAAGGGCAAAGCAACCGATATTCTCGGTGGCCGCGTCGACTACGTCGTCAAGCCCAACGGTGGCAACAACGCCGGCCACACCGTTGTCGTCGGCGGTGAGAAGTACGAGCTGAAGCTGCTTCCGGCGGGTGTGCTGTCGGAAAACGCGGTGCCGATTATCGGTAACGGCTGTGTGGTCAACCTCGAGGCGCTTTTCGACGAGATTGATGGCCTCGAAGCCCGCGGTGCAAAGGCCTCCCGCCTGCGCGTTTCGGGCAATGCCCACATGGTTGCTCCGTACCACCAGACGCTGGACCGCGTGACCGAGCGCTTCCTGGGTAAGCGCGCTATCGGCACCACTGGCCGCGGTATTGGCCCGACGTACGCCGACAAGGTCGGACGTACGGGCTTGCGTGTCCAGGACATTCTGGATGAGTCGATTCTGCGCCAGAAGATTGAGTCTTCGCTGGCTCAGAAGAACCAGATTCTGGTCAAGCTGTACAACCGCCGCGCCATCGACCCGGATGAGGTCTTCGATTACTTCATGGGCTTCGCCGATCGTCTGCGTCCGATGATTATCGACTCGGAGTTTGAGCTCAATCGGGCTTTGGATGCCGGCAAGCATGTCCTCATGGAGGGCGGTCAGGCCACCATGCTCGATGTCGACCACGGCACCTACCCGTTCGTGACTTCCTCGAACCCAACCGCTGGTGGTGCCTGCGTGGGTACCGGTATCGGCCCGACGAAGATTACTTCGGTGCTGGGCATCATGAAGGCCTACACCACCCGCGTCGGTGCTGGCCCGTTCCCGACGGAGCTGTTCGACAAGTGGGGCGAGTACCTCCAGACCACCGGCGGTGAGGTCGGAGTCAACACCGGCCGTAAGCGCCGCTGTGGTTGGTACGATTCGGTGCTGGCTCGCTACGCCGCGCGCGTCAACGGTTTCACGGATTTGTTCATCACCAAGCTGGACGTCCTGACCGGTATCGGTGAGATTCCGATTTGTGTCGCTTACGACGTTGATGGCGTGCGTCACGACGAAATGCCACTCACCCAGTCGGAGTTCCACCACGCTGTCCCGATTTACGAGACCATGCCTGCGTGGGACGAAGACATCACTGGCTGCCGCACCTTCGATGAGCTGCCGGACAAGGCCAAGGATTACCTGAACCGACTGGAGGAGCTCTCCGGCGCTCGCATTTCTTACATCGGTGTTGGTCCGGGTCGTGACCAGACCATCGTTGTTCACGACGTGCTGGATAACTAGCGCTGGACACTTAACCTGGAGGCAGTGGCGAACTAACCGGAAAATAGTCCGGCTTTCGACCCGGCTTTATCGAACTGTTAGATAAAAAATCTTCGGTGCCGAAACCGCTGGCTGCTGTAAAAAAGAACATTTGCTAACCACGCGAAGGCTCTGGGAATTGTCAGTTGCCCCTGGCATCCCAGAGTCATTTTTGTATCGTAGGCCTCACCGCGTAGTCCAACGACAGAAGTCCAAACGACAGAAGGCGTGTGGTTTTCATGCAAAACACAGGACACCGAGTACAACGACTGGCAAGTTCCGCCGTGCTTTCCGGCGCGATGGTTTTCTCCGCAGTAGGTGGAGCAATTGCAGCTCCTGCGGCTCAGGCGAAACCAGCTCCGGCACCAGCACCGGCTCCAGCTCCGGCGCAGGCGGATAGCTGTACCCCGAACCCGGCTGCACCTGAAATCCAGGCGGCCCTGGATAAGGTCAACAGGGAGCGTCCGAACAACCATGATGGGTGGAAGTACACTGGCACCTCCAACTTCAGCCCGTGTAGCGATTTGAGCTTTGCTCTCGCAGATCAGGCCAAGCAGGGTAACGCTCAGTCCTCCACTGTGTTGTTGATGTTCCACAAGGGTGAATACATTGGTACGGACTCTGACCGGCCTCAGCACATCAACAAGGTGACGCCGACCCCTGATGGTAAGAACATCTCGGTCATCTACCACGACTGGGAGGCCCAGGAGGCCGCAGGTGCGCCGAACGCTGATGTGGCCAAGTTCACCTCTAATGTTCACTTCTTCTGGAACGGCGATCACGTCGTTCACGAGGGGAAGATTCCCGGCGGCGCGAAGCCCGCTTCCTAACGGCTCCCGAGAACTCTCGAGAGCTTTCGAGAATTCTTGGGCACTCGCGGGGACTCTTGATTTTTTCCAAGTAAACTCAATTCAGAGTCGGACATGAGAAAGTAATGCTCCGCCGTCGCTAAGTGTTTGAGAAAACTTGAGAGAACAGAAGAGGTTCCAGCCATGAGTGGTCGTTCAGTTCGTCGCGGGTCGATGCTGGTTAGCGCGGCGGTCGCAGGTGTAGTGGCTTTGTCCGGTTGCTCCACTGATGAGACTGCAGCACCGACCTCTGCTCCTCAGGTAGATGAAGAAACGACCACCATCACTACGACCACCACTGTCGAGGATGACAGTGAAAGTGCAGATACCCCCAATCCGGATGTCGATGACAACGACTCCGATGGGGGTTCTTCTGCGCCAACCCAGGAAGAGGCTTTCGAAGAAGCGGTTGCCGACCTGAACTCAATGGAAGGTGGCAATGGCAGCGGTTGGACAGTCACGGACGATACGAACTGGGATACCACCAGCGAGTTGACCTTTGCCTCAGCAGTACAGAATGAAATTACGCATTCAACTACCGCTGGTGCAGTGCTGCTGTTTCATAAGGGCGAGTACGTGGGTACCGCCGGTGGTCCGCAGACAATCAACTCGGTCGAGGGCGATGGCAAAACTGTGACCGTCAATTTCTTCGATGTCAATAAAATGATCGAAGACGGCGGTGCCTTCGCCTTTAAAGACCAGTACAACGCTCCCGTTACGTACTCCTGGGATGGGTCAGAGGTCGCTCAAGAAGGCGAGATTCCAAAAGCAGAGGGAAATTAAACGCTCACCCCGCACTCTCTCCAGATGCGAGTGCTGTCAGGCCGTTTTAAAGTAGTGGCGCGCCACACAGTTTTCATCTAGATTTCTGTGTTCCGTAAACCTCCGACGGTAGTTTGTCGACACTGTGTTGTCGGTACTGCGCCGTCGCTATGAAGTCGCTAATACTACGCCCAAAGAGGAAAATCACCGGCCATGTCTTCTCGCAACTCATCTGACTCCATGTTTGACGAACGGGCCAAGCAGAGCGAGCAGCCTCAGAATTCACGCGTCCACGGCACGCGCCGCGCAATCGCGGCGATTGCTATGGGCGCGTTTGCTATTTCTCCCATTGCAGCCTGCAGCAATGATGCGGACAACGATGCGGCATCGTCGTCAAGCAGTGCAAGCGCGGTTAGCACTACGGCGAGCGAAGAGAAGACCTTTGAAAAGCAGCAGGTCGCTGAGCTGAATGCGTCCGCGAATGTGCGGCCGGCTGCGATGGCTAAGCTGCCGGAGGGGTTTGATCTGCAGTCGCACCGTGGTGGTCGCGGTGAGTGGACGGAGGAGTCCAAGCAGGCGATGGCCAACTCGCTGGAGCTGGGCGTTACGACGTTGGAGCTGGACATCGTTCTGACGAAGGATGGCGTGCCTATGGTCTGGCACGATCCGGAAATCCAAGATGACAAGTGCTCGGACACCGAGCCAGTGACGGAGGGGGATCCGCAGTACCCGTACGTCGGCAAGCTCGTACATGATCTCACCTATGAGCAGGTACAAACCCTGGTCTGCGACAAGAAGCTCGAGGACTTCCCGGATGCGGAGCCAATCAAGGGCAATAGGATGATGACCCTGCCGGAGCTGTTCGAGCTGACTAAGGACAACCAGGACATCCACTTCAACATTGAGACCAAGATCGAGGGCGAAAAGCGCGCTGACTCGGCAGAACCGCAGGAGTTCGTCGATGTGATTCTCGACGAGATTGACCGCGCGGGTGTGGCTGATCGTGTGATGATTCAATCCTTCGATTGGCGCTCGTTGCCGCTGGTCGCGGAACGGAACCCGGAGATTCCGCTGGTCATGCTGTGGGACGAAACCACCTGGAAGAAGGATTCTCCTTGGATCGGCGATGTCAATTACGACGAGGTCGATGGCGACATCATCGAGGCCGCCAAGCAGCTCGGCGTGCAGGTGCTCTCACCGACGCACAGCATTCCTTACGGCAAGACACCGTCGGATTCTGACTACCACCCGGTCGCCACGCCGGAGCTGATTTCCCGCGCACACGAGGCCGGCATGAAGGTGGTGCCGTGGACGGTGAACGAAAAGGAGACCATGCGCGAGCAGATTGCCGCTGGTGTCGATGGCATCATCACCGACTACCCGACGCGACTGCGCGAGGTCTTGGCCGAGCTGAATATGCCGCTGCCAGAGCCCGCTCCGGTGGGTGATGCAGCGATGTCGACGAACTAGTAAACCCGGCTAGCACCAGCGAAAACTCGTCTGTATCCCTGTTTTGCCCGTGTTTAGCTCTGCGGGCTGAGCGTGTTTCGTGTCACACTTGACCTTATGACGCGTTTGAAAGTGCTTGCCGACGTTGACACGGGTATCGATGACAGTCTTGCTCTCGTCTACCTCGCAGGGTTACATACCGCAGGCGAGATCGAGCTGGTGGGTGTGACCTGCGCAGGTGGTAACACCACTGCGGCATGGTCCGCTCGCAACACCAAGTACATGTTGAATCTCTGCGGTTGCCCGGAGGTCCCGGTTGTCAGCGGTTTCGAGGGGCCCGCTGACCGTGAGCTGACTACCACGCCTGAGACTCATGGTCCGTACGGGCTGGGCTACAACCTGGCGCCACCGGCCGTCATCTACGAGCCGGGGCGCGGAGGGGCGGCGGATCCGCTGGCGCTGTGGCGCCAGGTCATCGAACAGGCGCGGTCGACGGGGGAGAAGGTGCACCTGCTGGTCACTGGCCCTATGACTACCTACGTGGCCGCTTTGAAGAAGTACCCAGAACTCATGCGGGAGCTCGACGGTGTGACCATTATGGGCGGTGCTGTGGAGTACCACGGTAACGTTACCGAGTTTGCGGAATGGAACTTCTGGGTCGACCCCACCGCGGTCACCGAGGTCTTCGGCACCGCGGGCGCTGTGGCCGTCGAGCGCCCGGAGGATGCCGTGCGCAGCATCGCCACCGCCGCAGGCGCGCCGGTGCCGACGCTGGTTCCGCTCAATGTCACCGAGACCATCACCATTAGTGATACTGAGATTGAATCCTGGCGAGATGCCGGTATGAACTCGGAGCTGCTGCGTGTTCTGCGCCGCTCGCTGAAGTTCTACTTTGAGTTCCACCAGGGAGTTGGAGTCGGTTACAAGGCGCAGGTTCATGACCTCTTCGCTGCGATGGTGGCCGTCGGTGCGGTGACCGGGGAAGTGGAGAAGATGCGCCTCGTGGGCGTCGATAGGCGAACTTTTGCAGATGAGCCTGCGCGGCGCGGACAGGTGGTGGAAGATCCTGCCGGTTCGGTGGCGAATGTTGTCCTGGCCGCTGACCGTGAGGTGGCGCTGGCTGAGTTCCAGCGGGTGTTCCCGCGCTAGGTTCCCCGCCCGTGCCCGCCGCGGTGAATCCGCTCGCTGTCGTATGCTGGAGACAATCAATTTCACAGCTGCTGGTTGTGCAGCGTACGTGCCGTAGACGAAAGCGAGTTTATCTCGATGTTCACCCCTGAAGTCACCGGAACCCCGTACCAGCCGGAAGCAACGCGAGTTCTGCTGCTCGGCTCTGGCGAGCTCGGCAAGGAGGTGACCATTGCTTTCCAACGTCTTGGCGTTGAGGTGCACGCTGCCGATCGCTACGAGCATGCACCGGCACACCAGGTCGCTCACCACGCCTACGTCTTGAATATGTCGGATTCCAGTGCACTGCGGGATCTGATTCTCCAGGTCAAGCCCCACTTCATCGTCCCCGAGATCGAGGCCCTGGCAACCGAGGTGCTGGAAGAGGTTGAGGAAGACGAGACGCTGGACGTCACCGTTATTCCAACCGCACGGGCGACTCAGCTGACCATGAACCGAGAGGGTATTCGCCGTCTGGCTGCGGAAGAGGTTGGGCTGCCGACTTCCCGCTATCACTTCGCCTCCAGCTTTGATGAATTCACCGCAGCTGTCGATGAGATTGGCTTCCCGTGTGTGGTCAAGCCGGTCATGAGTTCCTCGGGCAAGGGGCAGTCCACGCTGCGTTCGCCGGAGGATGTCCAGGCCGCGTGGGATTATGCCATGAGTGGCGGCCGCGTCGAGTCCGGCCGCGTCATTGTGGAGGGCTTCGTCGATTTCGACTACGAGATCACGCTGCTGACCGTGCGCTCCGTTGATCCGGAGACCGGCGAGGGGGCAACGTGGTTCTGTGAGCCCATTGGGCACCGTCAGCAGGACGGCGACTACGTTGAGTCATGGCAGCCGGCTGCCATGAGTGAAAACGCCCTGGACAATGCGCGCTCTGTCGCCGCGCGCATCACCAACGCGCTGGGCGGTCGCGGTATCTTCGGCGTCGAGCTGTTTGTCCGCGGCGATGAGGTGTGGTTCTCCGAGGTCAGCCCGCGTCCGCACGACACCGGCATGGTCACCATGGGCACCCAGCGTTTCTCTGAGTTCGAGCTGCACGCGCGTGCAGTGTTGGGTCTGCCTATCGACGTCACGCTGGTGTCCCCGGGAGCCTCCGCTGTGGTCTACGGCGGTGCTGACATCGAGCAGCCGGGTTACACCGGGCTGACGGAGGCCATGGCTATTCCGGAGACTGATATTCGTATCTTTGGTAAGCCGGTCGCTGGCCCGCGTCGCCGCATGGGCGTTGCTGTTTCAACCGCGGATTCTGTCGATGCTGCTCGTGAGCGTGCATCGGAGGCGGCATCAAAGATTAAGGTCGTCGAACTGGGCTAGTTCGACGACCTAGTGTGCGCTGCTGGTGTTGCTTGGGAAAGGAACGCTGCAGCGCACTTTTTTGTGCCCGCTGTGGTGCGTAAGCTACTTGATCTACTTGGACTTCTGTACCGGTGGCTCGGCCGACCAGGGGAAGACGATCCAGTCATCGGTGTGCTTCCAGACGTAGTCCGGTGCAATCTCCGAGCGGGACTTGCCGTAGAGCACAGCGGAACGGACTTCAGCGCCGTGCTTCTTGAGCAGGTCGAGCACCAGATGCAGCGTGCGACCGGAGTCGGCCACATCGTCAACGACCAGCAGGCGGCGGTTGGAAATCGATTCGATGTCCAGGAGCGGCTCCAGCAGAACCGGATCCGGCAGGGTCTCCGCCACGTCGGTGTAGAACTCGACGTTGATGGCGTCAGAGAGCTTGACGCCCATGGTGTAGCTGAGTGCGCCTGCTGGCAGCAGGCCACCGCGGGCCACGGCGATAATAATCTCCGGGTCGAAGTCCGAGTCGACAATCTGCTGTGCCAGTTCACGGGAGGCGACGCCGAAGCCTTCCCAGGTCAGAACTTCCTTGACGTCCAGGTTGGATGAGTCTGCATGATAAGCCATGTATTAACTCTAATCCGAAGATCGACTGACGTGCACAATCAACTGTCCGGTTAGACCCGATGCGCTAGCTCGCGACGGTCTCCACAACAGCTTCGTGCACAGCTTCGGCCACGTCATCGGCATCTGGCTGCTTTGCGACGACCGTGGAGGCCGCAACCATGTCAGCCCACTCGACCAGCTTCTTGCGCTCGCGGCCTTCGGCTTCGCCCGCGGCACGCTCGGCGGCGTCGAGTGCGTGCCAGCCCTCCCAGGTGGTGACCTGGAGGCCCTTGTCGGCCAGGAACTCGTCGACGTCGTTATGCGTGGGCTTTGCAGGTGCGGCCAGGCGACCTGCCTCCCAGTCGGCGATGAGGTTGCCGACAGCTTCGTTGGCATCGCCCTTGGTGTTACCGATTAGGCCGACCGGGCCACGGCGAATCCAGCCGGTGGTGTACAGGCCCTGGATGTGGTTGCCGTCGATGTCGTCAAGCACGCGGCCGCCGGCATCTGGGATGGTGTGCGTGCCGGTGTCGAACGGTACGCCGGTGACTGCGTCGGAGCGGTAGCCGACTGCGCGGTAGACCGCACCGACCGGCCATTCGGTGAACTTGCCGGTGCCGCGGACGCCACCCTCGCCGTCGAGTTCGGTGCGTTCGGTGCGGATAGCGCTGACGTGCTGTACTCCATCTTCACCGGTCTCGCCGATGATTTCGACCGGGGACTCGAAGAAGTGGATGAAGAGCTTGTGCGGGGCGCCCTTTGGCTCGCGGATGGCGTAGTTTTCCAGAATCGTACAGACCTGATCGGTGATCTTGGACTCGCGACGGGACGTTTCGGAGGCGGCATCGTACTGGATGTCCTCCGGATTCACGACAACCTCAATGGTGTCAGAGTGGTCCAGTTCCTTCAGCTCCAGTGGAGTGAACTTTGCCTGAGCCGGACCGCGACGGCCAAAGACATGGACTTCGCGGGCGGCATTCTTTGCCAGGCCGTCGTAGACGTTGTCGGCGATTTCGGTGACGTGCAGCTCATCGGCAGTCTTGGCGAGAATACGGGCGACGTCGAGGCCCACGTTACCGACGCCGATCACAGCGACCGACTCAGCAGAGAGGTCCCATTCGCGAGCAAACTCCGGGTGGGAGTCGTAGAAACCTACGAACTCACCGGCGCCGTAGTGCTCCGGCAGATCCGAGCCCGGGATGTTCAGATCGCGGTCGCCGGTCGCGCCAGTGGCGAAGATGATGGCGTCGTAGAACTGGCGCAGTTCATCAACGCTGACCTGCTTGCCGACGTCCACGTTGCCCAGCAGTCGAACCTGCGGCTTGTCCAGCACTCGGTGGAGGGACTTAATGATGCCCTTGATTCGCGGGTGGTCTGGCGCAACACCGTAGCGGATGAGGCCGAACGGCACTGGAAGGCGCTCGTAGAGGTCGATGGCGACATCGCGGCCGGACTTCATCAGCGCGTCGGAGGCGTAGATGCCGGCCGGGCCCGAGCCAACCACGGCTACACGCAGTGGCGTGGTGGAGTTGGCGAGATCGGGCAGTGAGGAAGCGGCCGTGTTCTGGGCTGCAGTCTGGTCGTTGGTCATTGGGTGGAATCCTTTTTCTACGTTTTCTTTGTCGCGATTGCTTATCGTAGACCAACCGGTCTATGCTTGCTGAAACAGAATATAGACAAACTGGTCTACAAAAAGCAAACACAAAACACCGCAAGAATCACTGCTTTGGCTTGAGAGGGTTTTGCTGCGCATCGCTTCTGCTGAATGAGCTCTGAAAGGGGCTCGTCGTGCGAGCATCGTGGCAACGGCAGGCTCTGGTTGGGTAAGCGGGGAAGGGCTTGTCATGGAAAAACTCATAGTCTTCGTGCTAATCGGCCTTGGCGCGCAATTAGTCGACGGCACTCTGGGGATGGCTTTCGGTGTCACCGCTACTTCGCTGTTTATTGTCGCTGGTAGTAGTGCTGCCACTGCGTCGGCGGTGGTTCACGTAGCAGAGGTGGGTACGACACTGGCCTCCGGTATTTCACACTGGCGATTCGGCAATGTCGACTGGCGACGCGCGCTGAGTCTTGGCGTGCCGGGTGCTATCGGTGCCTTTATTGGTGCGACCTTTTTGGCGAATCTCGACGGTGATGCCGCGACGCCTGTGACCTCGACAATCTTGCTTTTCCTCGGTCTGTGGGTGATTATCCGCTTCGCCTTTTTGGCCAATGTTAAGCGCAAGAAGAAGGCCTGGGGGGCGAAGAAGCTCGCTCCGCTGGGGCTCTTTGGTGGCCTGCTTGATTCCACTGGAGGCGGTGGTTGGGGGCCTGTTACCACCTCAACTTTGCTCGGCGCTGAGGCTGACCAGCCGCGCAAGATTATCGGTACTGTCTCTGCGGCGGAATTTCTCGTTGCCTTGGCGGCTGTACTGGGCTTTTTGCCCAAGCTGCGGGAGGAATTCACTCAGCATGCCGCACCGGTAATTGGTTTGTTGTGCGGTGGTGTGATTGCGGCACCCTTGGCTGCGTACCTGGTGGGGCGCATTAATCCGCGGCTGCTTGGGATTGCGATCGGCGGCGTGTTGGTGGGGCTGAATATTCGCACTCTGTTTTCGTCGCTGGTTTCTGGGGGCGTACTGACGACAGCGCTGCTCGTGTGGGCTTTTGTTGTCGTTGTGCTGGTGCTGTGGGCGCGTTCGCACGACACTCTTCCGGGGCTGCGTCAGCGGGTCCAACTTGAGCCGACTTCTCAGTCTTCCTCGGCTGATGTGCCTAGTTCTGGATCTCCATCACCCGCTTCGGTTGATGCCGGGGCCGAGGATGCTTCTGAAGGTGTCAAAGTGGGTGCGAAAAACGGTGTCCGCGTGGGCGAAGCGGAAGTCCGCTAGGTATCCGAGCGTGTCCCGGCTTGCACTAGCCAGACTGGTCGGTCTAATGTTGCCTGCAATGCAACGTAGACCAAACGGTCTATAAAGATTAGAAACTAATTCGGTCAACGAGAACAAAACGAAAGTGATTCGGTAGATTCCCCATGAGCTCTCCTACGAAAACCGTCGAGCGTCCAGCTTCCGCAGCGGCTACCCGACGTAAGAAGCGCGCACCGAAGCCACAGGGGCAGTGGCTTATCGACGGCCGCGAGCCACTTAACGACGACGAGCGCATTAAGAAAGAAGATGCTGGCATCGCCGTTAAGCAGCGTGTTATCGACATCTACTCCAAGCAGGGGTTTGACTCCATCCCCGCGGAGGACCTAGCGCCTCGCTTTAAGTGGATTGGCCTCTACACCCAGCGCAAGCAGGGGCTTAGCGGTGAGCACACCGGCGTGAAGACCAACGCCGAGCTGCAGGACAAGTACTTTATGCTCCGCGTCCGCCTCGACGGTGGCCAGACCACCACCGAGGGCATTCGCACCATCGGCGAGATTTCCCGCGACTTCGCCCGCGACACTGCGGACTTCTCCGACCGCCAGAACGTCCAGCTGCACTGGATTCGCGTCGAAGATATGCCGGAGATCTGGGACCGCCTTGAGCGAGTTGGTCTCGACACCAACTTTGGCTGCGGCGACGTTCCCCGCGTTATTCTAGGCAGCCCGGTTGCCGGTGTTGCGGCCGATGAAATTGTCGACGGCACCAACGCCATCCGCCGCATCAAGGAGGAGTACCTCTCCGGCGACGAGTTCTCCAACCTACCGCGTAAGTTTAAGTCGGCAGTTTCCGGTTCCCCGCGTCTCGATGTCACCCACGAGGTCCAGGACGTTGCCTTCGTCGGTGTCAATCATCCAGAGCACGGCCCCGGTTTCGACGTTTGGGTCGGTGGTGGTCTCTCCACCAACCCGATGCTCGCCCAGCGTCTCGGCGCCTGGATCCCAGAGGACGAGGTTCCCGAGGTATGGGCGGGCGTGTGCCGCATCTTCCGGGACTACGGCTACCGTCGCCTGCGCAATCGTGCGCGTCTGAAGTTCCTCGTTGCCGAATGGGGCGCGGAGAAGTTCCGCCAGGTACTCGAAGACGACTACCTCAACCGCAAGCTTATCGACGGCCCCGCACCCGAACCTTTCGAGGGCGACCGGGACCACATCGGCGTGCACAAGCAGGCCGACGGTCTCAACTACGTCGGTGTTAAGCCCGCTGTTGGCCGTGTTCCGGGCTCTGACCTGGTCAAGCTCGCCGACATCGCCGAGCGCCACGGTGTTTCCCGCGTCCGCACCACCGTGATGAAGGAGCTCATTCTCCTCGACGTCGCCGACGACCAGGTCGACTCCCTGCTCGCAGAACTCGACGAAATTGGCCTGTCTGCCAAGCCTTCTGCTTTCCGACGGGGCATCCTGGCCTGCACCGGCCTAGAGTTCTGCAAGCTCGCACTTGTCACCACGCGCCAGCGCGCAATTGATTTGGTGGGCGACTTGGAGGAACGCCTCGGTGACCTCGACGTCCCAATCACCATTGCGCTCAATGGCTGCCCGAATGCCTGCGCCCGCACGCAGATTGCCGACATCGGACTCAAGGGGCAGATTGTCACCGACGACGAGGGCAACCGTGTCGAGGGTTTCCAGGTTCACCTCGGTGGTTCGCTGGGGCTCGATGCCAACTTCGGCCGCAAGGTTCGCGGACACAAGGTCACCTCGGCAGAACTGGGTGACTACATCGAGCGCGTCGTCAATCACTTCAAGGAGCAGCGCCACGAGGGTGAACAGTTCCGCGAGTGGATTGTCCGCGCTGATGAGGAGGACCTGAAGTGAGTGAATCTCCCAATGGGGTTCGGTCGCAGGGGCCGTCGTCAAGCGAAAAAGACGAGACGCCAGCGCGACTGGGAATCGGTGGCCGAAGCGCACACCCCAATCCGAACCGGGGTGCGGTGATGCATTGCCCTTACTGCGGCGGTGATGATCTGTGGCCCGACCTGGAAACCGATTACGCCTGGCAATGCCGCGAATGCTGCCGGGTATTCACAGTGAAACTGCACGGACATATCGATAGAAAGGTGGCGTCATGAGCACGGGACTGAAAACCGCTGAGGTCATTAAGACTCAGGAGGCGCTCGCGCGTGAAGACGCGCTGGACAACCCGGAAACTGCTCGCCGTCTGATTGAGCTCGCACTGGAGTGGGGCTCCAAGCTGGAGACCGCCACTGCTGGGGAAGTACTGGAATGGGGTGCGGAGCACCTGCACACGCCACTGGCTGTGACCCTGTCGATGCAGGACACAGTGTTGGCGGAACTGGCTGCTCGGCACGCGCCGGAGGCAGATCTGATTTTCCTGGATACCGGTTACCACTTCCCGGAGACCCTCGACGTGGCAGAGCAGGTCGCACAGCGTTACGACAACCGACTGCTGTCGATTGAGCCGAAGCGCACCCGCGCCGAGCAGGACGCCGAAGAGGGCGTTGATCTGTACAAGACCGACCCGACGCGATGCTGCGCATTGCGGAAGGTCGAGCCGCTGTCTGCCGTGAAGCGCCCCTACGAGGGCTGGGTCACAGGTCTGAAGCGCGTCGACGCGCCGACCCGCGCACACACGCCGGTACTGGAGATCGACAAGACTGGTCGCATCAAGCTCAACCCGCTGGCCACCTGGACAGATGAGGATGTTGCCCAGTACATCGAGGACAATGACCTCATTGTTCATCCGCTGACGCAACAGGGGTTCCCGTCGATTGGCTGCGCGACATGCACCGCGCGAGTGGCAGAGGGCGCGGATCCGCGCTCGGGTCGCTGGGAGGGCTCCGAGAAGACTGAGTGCGGATTGCACCTCTAGTTCGAGCGGCTAGCAGACAGCTACTTGCCGCCAGCCACTAGCCGCCCGCCGATAACCGATATCAGCTAAAACAGCGCAGTTACAACAGCCAACACAGCCCCAACAGAAAGAACCCCCATGACTAGCTCAACCACCGGTTCCGTACAAAACCGCCTCGACCCGCGGCTTGCCGAGCTCGAAGCCGAGGCCATCGACATTATTCGCCAGACCGCCGGTCAGTTCGACCGTCCGGCACTACTTTTCTCCGGCGGAAAGGATTCCGTCGTCGTGCTCGAGCTGGCCAAGCGCGCCTTCGCACCGGCGGGTATCCCGCTGGAGCTGCTCCACGTCGACACCGGCCACAACTTCCCCGAAGTTATTGAATTCCGCGACAAGATTGCCGCTCAGCCGGGCATCAAGCTGCACGTAGCCAAGGTCCAAGACTGGATCGACAGCGGCGTGCTCACCGAGCGTGCCGACGGCACCCGTAACCCTTTGCAGACAGTGCCGCTGGTGGAGACCATTGCCAACCGTGGTTACGATGCCGTTCTCGGTGGCGCCCGCCGCGATGAGGAGAAGGCCCGCGCCAAGGAGCGCGTGTTCTCCGTCCGAGACTCCTTCGGTGGTTGGGATCCACGCCGTCAGCGCCCTGAGCTGTGGGGTCTCTACAACGGTCGCCACGCCGCCGGAGAGAACGTCCGCGTTTTCCCAATCTCGAACTGGACCGAGGCCGACGTCTGGGCCTACATCGAAGCCCGTGACATCGAACTGCCGCCCATCTACTTCGCCCACGAGCGTGAGGTGTTCAACCGCGGCGGTATGTGGCTGGCACCGGGCGAGTGGGGTGGCCCCCGCGACGGCGAGACCCTCGAGGTTCGCACTGTCCGCTACCGCACTGTCGGTGACATGAGCTGCACCGGCGCTGTCGAATCGACTGCCACCACTATTGCGGAGGTCATGGAGGAACTTCGCACATCCAAGCTCACCGAGCGCGGCGCTACCCGCGCAGATGACAAGTTGTCCGAATCCTCCATGGAAGACCGCAAGAAGGAAGGTTACTTCTGATGAGCCAGCCAAATTCCCCAGCTACCCTGATTACCGCTGACCGCGCCACTCGCGCTCGTCGCACTCTTCGCCTGTGCACCGCTGGCTCCGTGGACGACGGTAAGTCCACCTTCGTCGGTCGCCTGCTGCACGACACGAAGAACATCCTCGCTGACCAGTACGAGGCCGTCGTCGCCTCCTCGCAGGCGCGCGGTCAGGAAAATCCTGACCTCTCGTTGCTGGTTGATGGTCTGCGGGCCGAGCGTGAGCAGGGCATCACGATCGACGTTGCCTACCGCTACTTCGCCACCGACGTCCGCTCGTTCATCCTTGCCGACTGCCCTGGTCACGAGCAGTACACCCGAAACACCATCACTGGTATGTCCACCGCTGAGGCCGTCGTTTTGCTTATCGACGCACGCAACGGCGTCGTGACGCAGACCAAGCGACACGCAACGGTGGCCGGTCTGCTGGGTGTTCGCCACGTAATCTTTGCCGTCAACAAGATCGACCTGCTGGACTACAGCGAAGAAGCCTTCCGCAAGATTGAGTCGGATGTAGCAGTGCTGGCAGAGCGTTTGGGTCTTCAGAACACCTTCGTTGTTCCAGTGTCGGCTTTGGTCGGCGACAACATTGTCGATCCGTCTGAGCACACCCCGTGGTACGAGGGGCCGACTGTGTTGGAACTGCTGGAAAACCTCAACATCGGTGCCGACCTGGAAACCGATGCCGAGGCCGACCTACGCCTGCCCATCGACTACGTCATTCGTGATCACGCCACTGAATACCGCGGTTACGCTGGCCGTATCGCCGCAGGCAGTGTGCGTGTGGGTGACACTGTCTCCGTAGACGCCAACCGTCAGGCTACGGTCACGAAGATCACCGTGGCAGCCGAGGATGTCACTGAGGCCGTGGCCGGTCAGTCGGTTGCCATCAGCTTGGATGCCGAGTTCGACCTCGCCCGTGGTGATCTCATCAGTGGCACCCGTCCGGAGGACGTCCGCCGCTTCTCCGCCGTGGCTGTCCACCTTGCGGACAAGCCGCTGGCAGTCGGCCGTGTCGTTGAGGTGCGCTACGGTGCCGCGCTGGTGCGTGGGCGTATCGCTTCCGTCGATGCCCTTATCGACATCGAGATCGGCGAGCCCACCGGCGTTGCCGACCAGCTCGCGGTCAATGATGTCGCTGAGGTGACCATCGAGGTCGCGCAGCCGCTCCCGGTCGATGCCTACCGCGTCGGTGGTCGTGTCGGTGCCTTCCTGCTTATTGAGCCGGGCACCGGTGACAGCCTCACCGCTGGCCTCGTGCGTGGCGCAGCTCAGTAGAGCTGCCAGATAGAGAAACCAGAAAGCACAGCTAGCGAGCCTGAGGAGACCATCGATGACCGCACTGATTCTGCTTGCGCACGGTTCCCGGCACCCAGAGACCAAACCGGTGCTCGAAGAGGTGGTCGCACTCGTGCGCGAGAAGATGCCGCTCACCCGTCTGGATGCGCCCTCTCAGATTCGCCTCGCCTGGCTGGACCTCGACGAGCCCTCGCTAGATGCCGTATGTGGTGAGCTCGCCGCTGCCGGCGAGACTCAGGCGCTGGCCGTACCGCTGCTGTTCACCGATGCGTTCCACTCGCGAGTCGATGTTCCCGAGCAGGTTCGACTCTGCGATCGGCATGGTGTTGACATCACAGTGGCTGAAGGACTCGGGCTTGGCGACGGCACGAAGCGCGCCGTCGTGAAGCGAATCATTGAAGCGGCGGAGAATGCGTCTTTTTCCTGGCCGGTCGATGCGCTGGTGATGGGGGTCGGCTCCTCTGATGAGGAGGCCAATGCGGCGGTGCACCAATTTGCGGCAAATCTTGGCGGGATGCTGCCGGGACATGTGAGTGCAGCATTCGTGGTCGGTCCTGAGAAGATCAAGGGATCCGATGCTGTGGCCGTGGCACAGGAGCGCGCGGCCAAGCGCGGTCGCGGACTCGTAGTGGTGCCGCTGTTTACCGCGCCGGGGCTGCTGTGGGATCGAGTCCTCGATGCGGGCGCTGCCGCCGGTGCTGGCCAGGTGGCTTTTGGTGAGCCATTGGCCGAGCTGTTGGCGCCGATTGTGTGCTGCCGCTGGGACTCGCGCGCTGCGTACACGGATGTGCAGGTAGTGGCGTAGCCGGCGCTTTCTATCCGCCCTCGTTACTCGCCGTTACTCGCCCTTGGAGTGGGTGACCATCTCATCCCATTCGACATACTTCTTGCGTTCGCGGCCCTCGGCCTCGCCGGCGGTGCGTTCGGCAGCATCGAGCTTGTGCCAGCCCTCCCAGTCCAGGTAGTCGATGCCCTTTGACGCCAGCAGCTCGTTGACAGCGGACAACTCCGGCTTCGACGGGGTGAATTTCTTGCCCTCTGCGGCATCTGCCAGCAGGTTGGCCACGGCCTCGTTGGCATCGCCCTTGGTATTGCCAATCAGGCCGACCGGGCCACGGCGAACCCACCCGGTGGTGTAGAGGCCGGTGATGGTCTCGGCTTCTTCATCCTCGGTGTTTTCCGATTCAATGACTCGACCGCCGATGTTGGAGATGACGTTCTTGACGTTGTCGAACGGGATTCCCGGCAGTGCGTCGGAGCGGTAGCCCACGGCGGAGTAGACCGCGCCGACCTTCCAGTCGGTGGTCTCGCCGGTCGGGCACAGCCCGCCAGCCCCGTCGTATTCCATACGCTGCGTGCGCAAGCCGACCACATGCTGCTCGCCGTCGGCGCCCTCCTCGCTGAGGATTTCCACTGGCGACTCGAAGAAGTGAATGTAGAGCTTGTGCGGTGCGTTCTTCGGTTCGCGGATGGCGTAGTTCTCCAGGATGGTGCAGACCTGGTCAGTGATCTTGGAGTTGCGACGCATAATCTCGGACGCGGAGTCGTAGTCAATATCGCGCGGATCGACAACGACCTCGACGTTTGGTGAGTAGTCCAGTTCCTTGAGCTCCAGCGGAGTGAACTTTGCCTGTGCCGGGCCACGTCGACCGAAGACGTGGACTTCCTTGGCCTTATTGGTCTTCAGAACCTCGTAGACATTGTCCGGAATCTCCGTGACGTGCAGTTCCTCGCCGGTCTTCGCCAGGATTCGGGAGACGTCCAGCGCGACGTTACCGACACCGACGACGGCCACGGACTCCGCCGAGAGGTCCCAGGTGCGCTCAAAAAGCGGATTGCCGTCGTAGAAGCCCACGAATTCACCAGCACCAAAGTGCTCCGGCAGATCCGCACCCGGCGTCGGCAGTGCGCGGTCGCCGACAGCACCGGTGGCGAAGATGACGGCGTCGTAATGCTCCTTTAATTCGTCGAGGGTGATGTCCTTGCCGAACTCAACGTTGGAGAACAGACGTAGCTCCGGCTTTTCCATCACACGGTGCAGGGCCATGATGATGCCCTTGATACGTGGGTGGTCGGGGGCGACGCCGTAGCGAATCAGGCCGAATGGAGCCGGCATCTTTTCAAAGAGATCGACTTCCACGTCAGTACTGGATTTCATCAGTGCATCGGAAGCATAAACACCGGCCGGGCCAGAGCCAATTACGGCAACGCGGAGCGGGCGATTCATGAAGTCTGTCCTTCTTTCTCTAATGCTTTACGACGGCCACGAGACCGCGGCGTAAGTAGCTGCCAGCGGTGACCTCGTGGGGAAAGGAGTTATTGGTGAGCTATCGGTTTATTCGACATTCCCAATGGTAGCGCCCCCAATCGTAGCGATAACTTACGAAAAATCGAGAGGCGAGCATCACATCATCGGTGAGATGCTTTTGAAGGCGTACAAAACTAAATGTGACCTTAGTCACGTCCAATGTGGGAATTTGGGATAGTTCACTAGAAAAACCGCCTAAAAGGCGCGATTGTGCGGGAAAATTGTTGGAATCTGTGGGGAAAAGTGTGGCTACCAGGGGTAACCAAAGAGGTTTGAGTCCGTCGTGAGATGTAAGGTGACTCACAATAAGATGAAAATAATGATTTGGGACTCAGCGGGATTGGAAGCTCAGCATGATCTTGAGCCTCCGGCAGTCCATTGGCTCGAGCCAAGTCAACGTTCAAATAAGTCAACGATTAAGCGCAGTGCGAGAAAGGAACGTCGGTGAGCGATAAGAACGCCCAAGCGTCCACCAACAACTCCGCAGTCCTGATTACTTCAGTGGACCGCGCAGACGATCTACAGGATGTCATTACGGCATTGTCTGAGGCACTGGGTGGGGCACGTTGCCTCCACACTGTCGGTGGGGCTCACGGCGCCACTGTGGATCAGGTTGTTGTGGATCCGGAATCCGCGCTTGACACCATCGTCAGTGCTGTTGAGGACGACCGCGCTGCTAACGAGGGGGCGGCTGTTCTGACCGGCTCCGGCAACCTCGATTTTGACTTCCGCATCGCCACCGTCGCCGGTGCCGGTGTCATCGTTGTCGCTGGTGGCGAGGGCTGTCACACAGAGGCCGCAAAGGCTCGCGTTCGTTTGGCGCTCAGCAGTGCAGCTCAGCGTCACAGCGAGGTACTCGCTGTTGTTCTCACAGGGGAGGAAGCAGTCGAGGCTGCTAAGACTCTCGATCTCGACGTTCCCGTTGTTGCCGTTGACGATGCTGAGGGGCTTCGCAAGGTCGTAAGCCGCGAGGTCACCGCAGTGATGACTCCACAGCGTTTCCAGTGGTGGCTGTTGCAGCGCGCCAAGACTGATAAGCGCCACATTGTGCTGCCAGAGGGGGATGATGACCGCATTCTTGAGGCCGCTGATTACCTCCTGCGCGAGGACATCTGTGAGCTTACTATCCTCGGTGACCCGGATGCTATGAAGGCGCGCGCCGCCGAACTTGGTTTTGACATCGACGCCGCCCATCTCTGGAACCCACAGACCTCCGAATATGTTGAGCAGTTCGCGGAACAGTTCGCAGAGATGCGCAAGGCCAAGGGGGTCACGCTGGAGCAGGCCCGTGAGACGATGCAGGACATCTCCTACTTTGCGACGATGATGATTCACAACGGGCTTGTCGACGGCATGGTGTCCGGTGCAGCCCACACAACTGCGCACACCATTCGTCCGTCCTTGCAAATCATTAAGACCAAGCCGTCGGCTTCCACGGTGTCGTCGCTGTTCCTCATGGTTATGGACAACTCGCTGTGGGGTTTTGCGGACTGTGCGGTGCTGCCGAAGCCGGCTCCGGAACAGCTGGGTGAAATCGCGGTGGTATCCGCCGAGACTGCAGCTTCCTTCGGTATCGACGCCCGCGTCGCCATGCTGAGCTACTCCACTGGGGCATCCGGCACAGGTGAGGATGTTGATCGTGTGAAGGCGGGTCTGGCCAAGGCCAAGGAGCTGGCTCCGGACCTCGCTGTCGATGGTCCGCTGCAGTTCGATGCCGCTATTGACCCGTCTGTGGCTGCGAAGAAGATGCCGGATTCCTCCGTTGCGGGTAAGGCAACTGTTTTCGTGTTCCCGGATTTGGACGCCGGTAACATCGGGTACAAGATTGCCCAGCGCTGTGGTGGTGCGTTGGCAATCGGCCCGATTCTGCAGGGCTTGAACAAGCCGGTCAACGACCTCTCCCGTGGCGCCACGGTGCCGGACATCATCAACACGGTTGCAATTACCGCTATTCAGGCTGGAGGAAACTAATTATTATGTCCCGTCACGTACTTGTTTTGAACTCCGGTTCCTCCTCTATCAAGTTTCAGCTGGTAGATCCGGAGAAGGACTCAACGCAGCCGCCGTATGTCTCCGGTCTGGTGGAGCGCATTGGTGAAGAAGACGGCATTATTAATCTGAAGTTCTCCGGACAGAAGATTGAAATCACCGAGCCTATCGCTGACCACGCCAGTGGCCTTGACCGCGCGTTCGAACTGATGGATGAGCACGGTGTTGGTCCGGAGTCGGTGGATATTGCCGCCGTCGGTCACCGCGTCGTTCACGGTGGTCGCCTGTTCTCTGGACCGGAGCTGATTACCGACGAGATCGTCGGCATGATCCGCGACCTTATTCCGCTGGCGCCGCTGCACAACCCGGCCAATATCGTAGGTATCGAAGAGTCTCGCAAGCTGCTTCCCGACGTGCCGCACGTCGCCGTCTTCGACACTGGTTTCTTCCACACCATGCCGCCAGCTGCTGCTCTGTACCCGCTCAATGCAGAGGTCGCATCGAAGTTTGATATCCGTCGTTACGGCTTCCACGGCACCTCGCATGAGTTTGTTTCCAAGCAGGTGCCGGACCTTCTGAATAAGCCGGCAGAGGAAATCAACCAGATTACGCTGCACCTGGGTAACGGTGCGTCGTGTGCGGCTATCCGAGGTGGCCAGGCGGTGGATACCTCGATGGGGCTGACTCCGCTGGCTGGTCTGATGATGGGCACTCGTACCGGTGACATTGACCCGGGCGTCATCTTCCACCTCTACCGCAACGGCATGAGCATCGATGAGATCGACAATCTGTGCAACCGCCAGTCCGGTTTGAAGGGCGTCTCTGGTGTCAATGACTTCCGAGTCCTGCAGGAGCGCATGGATGACCACGACCCGGATGCTTGGGCTGCATACCAGATGTATGTTCACCAGCTGCGCCGCTACATCGGCTCGTACATGCTGATTCTCGGTCGCCTCGATGCCATCACCTTCACCGCCGGTGTCGGTGAGAACCACGTCGGTATCCGCCGTGATTCGATGGCTGAGCTTGAGAACTTCGGTATCAAAATTGATGACGAGCTCAACTCCCAGCCGAATGACGGCCCACGTCTGATTTCGGCGGATGACTCGAAGGTCAAGGTCTTCGTGGTACCGACCAATGAGGAACTGGCCATTGCCCGCTACGCAATGAGCTTCGTGGACTAGTTCTTTGGACCGGAACCCTGACGAGTAGGCAGGGTTCCGGTAACCCGTAATCGACGGCTGCCGTGTACCTCACCTGTTGAATCCGCGACTGTAACTCAACAAAAAATGAGCTCGCCTCCACTGCCTTCCAAACTGGAAGAATCTAGTGGGGCGAGCTCATTTTTCACCGCCAGGGAAACTGCGCCTATGCCTCAATAGGCTCAGTCACCTGTTCGTTATTTCAACGCATCAGCGCGGGTAACTACCAGATGTAGACGCCGTCGCCGACCTGCAGAGTGTTGAAGTACATCACGGCATCATCGTGATTCAGATGAATGCAGCCGTGGGACATCTGATTGACCGAACCCTCGTGGAAAGCCTCACCGTCGTTGGTGAAGTACACAGAGAACGGCATCGGGCCGTTGTAAGGAACCGACCACTCATCGCGGACCTTGCGGGTAACGCTCAAGTGGCCACGGGTGGTTTCGTAACCTGGCATACCGGAGGACATTGGCACCGGGCCGTAGGTGATGTTGCCGTTTTCCTGCAGCCAGGTCTTCTGGTTAGCCAGGTCAACGCATGCGCGGGCGCTCGGCGGGCACGGGTTGTTTGGCTCGGGGCGTGGTTCAGGGCGTGGCTTCTGCTCTGGCTGTGGAGCGGGGGCAGGCGCCGGCTCAGGCTGCGCCGGCTTGTCTTGGCCCTCCAGCAAACCGAAAATCTCGTTGACGACGCGGGTGGCTTCGGCCTTCTGCGCAGCTGGCAGCGGCAGGCTGTCGATGGCGTTCAGCAGCTGAGTTTTGACCTTGTCCGCCATCTGCTTGTTATTTTCAGCGAACTTGAAGTTTTCATCGATTAGGGCGACGACCGAATCCGGCAGCTTCACCGAAGAGGAATCCAGAACCTCAGAGAGCTCAGGAGCAAGGTCGCCCGGGTTCAGAGTCGAGATCTCCGGCAGCTTGAGGTCCCGAACACTCTGGCTGAGCGACTGCAGGTCCGGGGAAACCGGCAGGGCAACGGCAGTGCCGGCCCCAATACCAAAGGCGGTGGTGAGAGCTGCAGCGCTGATAATGACACGCTTAGCGCTGCGGAGAGAGGATTTCGAAGAGGCAAACATAGAGGATATCTTAAACCACGAACGGCAATTCTCTCTTTATTCACCAATTCTGGGGTGGCGCTCACGCCCACAACCGCATGTTTGACCAGGTTCAGTAAAGAGCTGGTACAGAGCTAACGCCAAGTTCGTGGCCGAATGAGATTTGCGATATCCACCAAGTTGTAGCGGTGTCGCGGAAACTGTGAAGAGCGCGCCAGCATCCGTAAGTCTTTTTCCAGTCCTTCACGCAGGCCAGCCACGGTAAAGGGCGCATCGAAAAGACCATTGGAGCTAGCTGCATGGTCGAGGTTCGAGCTGCGCAACCAGTTCAGCGCGGACGCCATCACGGCGATGCGCAGCTGCGGCATGCGCGGTTCATTTGTTGGTAGCTCCACCAGGCGACGCGCAGCACGGCGAATTCTCGATTCGGTCAACTCGGAGGGCATCCCTGAGGTGAGCATCAGAATCGTCGTCAAACGTGCCATGCGATGGTGACGGGAGTTACCGGGTACGCGGTCAAGCTGGGAGATAGCCATTTCGTGTTGGCGCTCAGAGGCCAGCTGACGAGCTAGCCCGAAGGCGGAGGATACCGTCGTCGGGTTGGCCGCCCACACGACGGCGTAGAGACGCAGGGTGTTGAAACGAATCGTCTGAGGCGACAGGGACTCGCTGGCCCAGGCGGGGGAGAAGATCTCGGGCGTATCGGCAGCGACATTATCCAGCGCGCTGCTCAAGTTCGCGGCGGCGCGGGCGACAGCGGGCTCGAGGAGAGATGCGTTGGCGATGCCCAAGCGCTGTTGAATCAACTCGAGAGTCGCTGCCAGCGCCAACTTCGGGGCGGGCTCGCCGGGCAGCATCGTCAGCACGTGGTGGAACGAGGCGAGGGCATCGTTGAATTGGTCGAGAAGCAAATAAGTCACGCCCTCGTACCAGTGGTAACGCCAATCGCGCTGCAAACGTTCAGAGACATCGCGGAGGCTGTCGCGGGCCTCATCAATTAATCCGAGGTCCAGTTTCGCACGCACGATGCCCAGTGGAATTTCCACGGAAGAGCCATACTCGGGTTCGGACAGCGCATTGGTCAGTGTTTCGATAAGTTCGTTGGGCTCTGTAAACGACGAGGCACTCAAGATGCGCGCACCCGGATCTGTCGGGTTAATCAGTGGTACAGGCAGCGCGAAGGTCACTTCTTGCGGAGTGATTTCCACGCCGCGGGTGATGCCGTCGACAAGCTGATCGGTGCGGAACACCAGGTGCTTGGTGCCGTACGTGGAACGCTGCGGCGAGAAATTCGACACCGCCTGCGGGAATTGCACGCCGTCGCGCACCGCCAGAATCTCGCGCAATACGCCGATGAGCTGCACACTCATCTCTTCGGCAGAACCGAAGCGAGCCTCCGGGTTCTCGTGGCAAGCGCGTAGTAGGAAGCGGTAGAGCGAGTAAAAACGGCGGAATAGAGGCTCTTCGACAGGTGAGGGTAGCCCCGGGTCGTAGATGCCGTTGGTCGCCGGCAACTTCAGAATCAGCGAGGCCAGCGTGCGGCCGACTGTGTAGATATCGCTGGCAATCGTTGGTCCCGTCGTGGCAATCTCCGGCGCCTGGAAACCGGGCGTGCCGTAGATATGGCCGTAGGCGCCGATGCCGGTGACCGCGCCAACGTCGATAAGCGTGACGTGGTCTTCGCTGAGCAGCACGTTGTCCGGCTTCAAATCGTTGTAGACAACGCCGCGCGAGTGCAGGTAATCCAGCGCGGGGAGCAGCTCCAGGATGTAGCCAATCGCTAGGTCACAGGGCATGACGCCGTCTGGGTAGCTCCGTCGCTGCTTGCGTAACGACGGGCCGCCGACGTACTCCATCACAATGAAGCCGGTGGCGCTGTTGGCGTCCGTCTCATCGATGAAGTTGATAATCTTCACAATTCCCGGATGCGAGATTTCCGCGAGGAACTCGCGTTCCGCCTGGACTACGGCGAAATCCTTCTCGTTTTTCGCTGCCATCATGCCCTTGAGCACGACCCAACGATCCGAGACATTGTGGTCAATCGCCAGGTAAATCCAGCCGAGCCCGCCGTGGGCAATCGGGCCCACGATCTCGTACTGATCCGCCACGATATCGCCGGCTTTCAGGCTCGGCGCCGGCTTATTCGTCGCTCGAATCTTCTCATCACTCATTACTGCATCGCGCGGATCCTGCGTTGTGATGTACGGCAGGTGCACCATGCCGTCGGCGACAGTGCGTCCGCGGTGTGCATTCGATCGCCTCCGGCGGAAGTCCTCCAACGCTTTCCGGTGCGAGGCCATCGACGGATCTGGCGTCTGGGCGCCGGGTTGGGTCGTCGCGCTTGACGACGAGCCCCCGCGCCCCAACAATTCGGCGATATCGAACTCTTCGTCATCGTCATCATCGTCCGCAAAAGGGTCGAAGGCGACAGCGGCAGTGCCGGGCTCTTGTTCGTCGTCTTCATCGGCGAATGGGTCGAAGGCGACGGCCTGAGTGGCAGCTGCCTCTGCCTCTGCGTGAGCATCCTCCTGGGGCTCCGGCGTGTACTGGGGATGCTGGGCTTGCTGGGCATGCTCGGAGTACTGGTTTTCGTCGCTCATCGGTTATCCACCTCGCCTTCTGGAGCAGCTTCCGGTGTGGGGGAGATTCCAAGTATGTCTTCGTCGTCGCTGTACTGTGGCGATGGCTGTGTACCGCTTGGCAGGAAGGGGCCGAACCAAGTGTCGTAGAGGGACTGCCAGGTGCCGTCGCTCGCCATACGCTCCAGGGTCGCGTTGATTTGGCGAACTAGGCCTGGGTTCCCCTTGGATACACCGGCCGCGTAGCTTTCCTCGTTCAAGCCCCGCTGGACAATGGCGGTAGCCGGATCTTGGTCGTTGATACCAGCGAGGATGGTGTCATCGGCAACGACAATCTCTGCCTGGCTGTTTTGAAGTGAAATGAGGCAATCCGACCAGTTACCGACCAACAGCAGCGTATTGTTCGGCGAGAGCCGTCGAATCAAATCCTCGGTAGTGGATCCCCGGGAGACACAGATGCGACCGTCCTCGACGTCCTCGGGGGAAGCATCGCCACCCGGCGAAGAGACTAGAACTCCAGCTCGTGCTGTCAAATACGGTGTGGAGAACAGCACCCTTTCGCGCCGGGCATCGGTGACCGTCATAGTGCGCAAAACGACATCGACAGTGCCGTCTTCGAGTGCGGCAGTGCGTTCGTTGCTGTCGACGAACCGAAACTCGACAGCATCGGGATTGTCAAAGATGTCCCGGGCAATCTCTTGTGCCAGGGATACTTCAAACCCCGAGAGCTCTCCGCTGCTGAAGTCGCGGAAGCTGAGCAGGTTCAATGATTGGTCAACACCAACGATGATGCGGCCGCGCTGGTAAATCTCCGGGATTCGCTCTTCCGGTGTTTGGTCATCGGGGGCGAGTGTGGACAGATCTGGGGTGTTGGCTTCTGCCGCAGGCTTCCTCGAGGAGGCTTTGTCGTAGAACGCGCCCGGTGGCAGGGGGAAGTCACCGGTGGCCTCCAGGATTGTGCGCGAGTAGGGATCGTCGGCAAGCGAATCGGTCGCGCAGGCACTGACGGTGAGCCCGGCGATGGCGAGTGCACCAAGGACGGCCCTGCGCCGCCAACCGGCGAGACTGTGGAGCGACGGGGAGAACGAAACAATCATAGGTACTCCAGAAGCCGGTGTCGGAAGCCGAAAACAACCAGAACTGCCGCGATGACGGTCAGCGTAACCGTGGCGAGGGACAGTGCCGCGATAGCGCGACGGGATTGGTCGAGGTTCTCACGGGCGGTCAGGCGGGACTCGGCGATGGAATTCTGTAGCGACTCATCGACCTGGTTGAACGCAGTCGCCGACGAGCTGGCATTATCCACATCGGTCGCGATGCGAACCGCACCGGCGTAGTCGCCTGAACTCAAGTGCTCCATCATCAGGTTGTGGCCGGACTCCCAGCTGTAGATACCGTGGATGGCGGCTCTGACATCGTCGTCCGGCGCGTTGGCGTCCACTCTTTCCAGCTCGCCGACCAGGGTGCGCACCGACTGCGAGAAGGACTCCGCATCCGCGGGCTGACGGCGCACTAAGCCGAGGGTTTCGCTGGCGCGTAGCTGCTGGGCATCAATGCGTACTTGGGTTAGGGCATGAACGTCCGGGCGCTGCTCTCCGAAGAGGGAGTTAGACTGCCACGGCTGAGTGGTGGCGATTCCCACACCGACAAGTGCGATGGCCATCAGCATGGTTGCACCAAACAGGCCGACGTTGAATAGTCGACCGGTGCGGCGAGTCAGCCACCACTGTGTGATTAGCAGCATCAAAATTGCCGCTGCCAGGCCTGACATCGGGAAAAGAGGTGGTTTCGATAGTTCGCGCTGCTCCTCATTAGTGGTGGTACTGGTGCGTTCGTAGAGCGATTTTGCAGCTGGCAGAATCTGGACCTGCATCAAGTTTGAGGCAGAGGCGAGGTACGCGACACTGACGGGGTTGCCCTGGCGCGCATTCGCGCGAGCTGTCTCGACCATGCCGGTGTAGACCGGCAACAGTCGCTGTACAGTCGCGACATCCTTCATCTCTGGATCATCGACGTTTTCAATGCCCGTAGCTGCGCGGGTAGCGGACATGGATGCTTGTGCGATGACATCGTCGAAGTTGCTGACCAAGTCCTGGCTGCTGTTGAGTGTGCCGCGGGAAAAAGCGGTGTTGGCGGACGCATCGGCAATCGTCAGCGAGGCATAGAGATTCTGCGAGGCATTGGCCATCGGCTCGCTCAGTTGCGAAATTCGGGTGAGCTGCTGCTGGCGTTGCGAGGTTGTTTGCCACATGGATAGGCCGGCTGCCAGGATAGCGACGATGAGGATGAGGGCGACTATGGTCAATCGGCCCGGTGACGTTATCAAAAATGACGCTGACCGGCGCACATACGTGGCCGACGGGCCGAGCTTGTCATAGAGGCGCTCACCGAGAAAACGTGTCAATCTCCGGTTGCGCGGGCCAATCTCCAGGGCATCCACGCGCAAGTCTGTATCGCGCGGAGAGTCTGCTAGGGCTGTTGGGGGTGTGGCCGTTGCTGGGGCATTAGCCGAGGACTCTGTAGTTTCCAGAGCAGTTGATGGTGCCGCACTCTCGGTAGCCGGGGTGGTGTCGGGAGTATCTTTCGATTCTTTTGCCGCCTGAGCCGCAGTGTGTATGTCTAAGCTTTCGCCACCGGGAGTGGTGCGACCGCTGAAACGAGTTCGGCGTGGAGCACGATTCTTGCGGTGGAATGGGTTTCGGTTTTTGTCGTGGGCACGGGAATGAGGCGCACTTGAAGTGGTTTCACCCATGTGCACGTGTCCTTCCGACGTGACCGAAGTCGCCTGCGACGATCTCTCCGCTCAGAGCAACGTTAGTTCCTTGCAAATCTTAGTCGCTCGGGCTTGTGACGGAAAACACAAGGGTATCTGGCGTAGGGTGGAGACATGCTTCAGGATGGAAATGGTTGGGCAGCCGGCCCCAACGGTACGCGCTGCTGGGGACGCTTCGGAGCTGCAGGGCTGCTGATTGTGAGCCCTCAGCGCACGGTGCTTATGCAGTATCGAGCTGACTGGACATCGTTCCCCCTAACGTGGGGTGTTCCTGGTGGGGCTTGTGATTCTCATGAGACTCCTGAGGCGACCGCGCTGCGTGAAACGGCTGAGGAAACTGGGCTGCTGGAGCATCAGCTTCGCATCCTCGACACGCAGGTCACCACCGGGCCCTTCCCGGCCGATCCGGACCGCCCCGAGCTCGCCGGCGGCTGGAAGTACCACACGGTCTACGCACTAGCTGCCGAAGAGCTGGAGACGAATCCGAACGAAGAGTCTCTAGAGCTGCGCTGGATTCCGCTTGACGACGTCGACAGCCTCAATCTGCTGCCGCCTTTCGTGGAATCGTGGCCCCGGGTGCGCGCGCACCTCGAGAAATTGTTGGAGGCCCTTGGCTAGGTGGCTAAGGTCTGAGGTTAACACCGACCATTGAGGCTGCACGCTGAGATTTGGCACACCAAAGCCGCTCCCCGGCGCGACTTTTAAGTCGGGAGAGCGGCTTGTCTACTTGTTGCTTACTTGGAGTCGGCAACTGCTGCCGCGCCAGCGGCCAGCGCGGTGACGGTCAGGACAGACGGCCATGCGCCAATCTTCTTAGCCAGCGGGTGTGAGAGGCCGAAAGCGCCGAGGTAGGCGGCCACTAGGCCAGCGGCTCCCAGGGCGCCGGTCTTTGCGCTCCAGGTGCGTGCTGCGTATGCGCCGGCGGCACCCAAGATGACGCCACCGAGCGGACGAATGCCTGTTTCGCGAGCGGTGAGCCAGCCGCCGATGAGGCCAGTGGCCACGAGCGGAGCGGTCTTTACGTCTTTTGCCTTCTTCAAAGTAATAGCCATAAGCATCATCGTACCTAGTAAGAAGGGCTTGGCGGCGCGCTTTTAGAACGGCTCCTGGCGGCGCTGGTGCTCCTCAACATAGCTTTCCGAGTGCTCCGCCAGCTTCAGTAGCGAGGGCAGTGCCTTAATGAGCGCACGAACGTCCTTTTGCGACATTGTCCGCACAATTTCGTACACCAGCGCACCCCAGTGGTCGATAAGTTGCTCCAGCAGCGTCTCGCCATCGCTGGAGACATAGAGGTTCTGCGCACGGCGATCCTTTGCATTGTTCTCGCGTTCAATCAGTCCGTTGTCGAGTAGACGGCGAACTGTTGCCGAAACGTTGGACGGGCGCAGGAAACGCAGGCGTGCAATGTCGGATACGCCGCAGCCCGGGTGGGTTGAAATAAAGTGCAGTACTTCCATTTCCGACTGGGAAATGTCCATCCTGGCATTCGGGCGCTCACCGAGGCGGCGAGTCGACGCAAGGAAGTCATACAGGCCGATGGAAATCTTCTGCACGCTTTCGCGCAGGGATTCATCGGACTCAGTCGAGTCATCCGCGGTGGGGAAGCCGCTCGCTGGCTCCGGGGTAGTGGTGCGCTGAGGGGAGCGTGCAGAAGTCATGATCTTCCTTCCCGACGTAATGAATTGATGTTCTGAATAAACACCTTATATCGTCGAAATAACTTTCTGTGGTGAAAATTTGTAGATTGAACAAAAAGTTAGACTCATAAGTGTTGTGCGGGTGCTTTATCGCCCATTTCTGCCCCTGATTTTAGGGGCTGGCAGCAAAGACTCCGCTTTACGACGGCCCCAGCGACACCCCCTAGTAGGAACTAGGCCTACGCGCTTTTCCGCCCGTTTATCTACACTTCGTAATCCACAATCACCGGAGCATGGTCGGATGCGCCTTTGCCCTGACGCTCTTCGATGTCGATGAATCCGGCGGACGCCTTTGCCGCGAGGTCGGGGGAGGCGAGCTGGAAGTCGATGCGCATGCCCTCATCCTTGAAAAAGCGGCCAGCCTTGTAATCCCAGTAGGTCCACTGGTTTGGGGTGAATTGGCGAGTTACTTCCTTCATGCCCGCCTGCTCCAGCGCATAGAAAGCTGCGCGTTCAGGCGGTGTGACGTGTGTTTTCCCTGCGAAGGCTGCCATTGACCAGACATCGCCGTCGGTCGGGGCAATGTTGAAGTCGCCGCCCATCATGAAGGTGGCCTCCGGGTCGTCGTCAAGCGTGGCGATGATGTGCTGACGGAGCCGCTCCAGAAATTCGAGCTTGTACTCGAAGTGCGGGTCGGTGATGTCGCGGCCGTTCGGGATGTAGAGGCTATGGACGCGCACGCCACCGCAGGTAGCGGCGATATGGCGGGCCTCCAATGCGGGAGTTGCGTCGGGGTCCTTGTTGAAACCGGGCTGACCGGGGAACTCTGCCTGGATGTCCTCAAGGCCGACGCGGGAGATGATGGCAACGCCATTCCACTGATTCAGGCCGTGGTGGGCGACTTGGTATCCCAGCTCTTCAAAAGCAGCGGTGGGGAATTGGTCGTCCTTGCACTTGGTTTCCTGGACGGCCAGGACATCAATGTCATTCCGGCGCAGCATTTCCACCATTCGGTCGAGGCGAGTTCGAGCCGAATTGACGTTCCAGACACAGATTCGCATATCAACGATTGTAAAAGGGGAACGAAACGGCGGCCTCATGCGTTGAACAAAGCAGTGACAAAATAGGCGGACAAAAACGGACAAGGTGGGCGGAAGCCCGGTAGGAAAGGGAGTTTCGAGGTTGGCTAACTGGGACGATCGCCGTTACGGCGGCGAGTACAGTCCGACGGATTACCTGGGTAGTAGTGGCAGGAACGCTTATCGGGAACACGACGCATATGCGGCGTACGATGCGGCAATGCCGTATCAGGAAGTGCCATATCCGGTAGCAAACATTCCGGTCGGCTATGAAAGCGGGTACCCCGCTAGCTATGGGGTGTCTTCCTTCGGTGAGCTCAGTGCTAATCCCAAAGTCGCGCCGCTGACCGCTCAAATGGCAGTACACCTGGGCTTTGACCCCAATCTGGCCAATGGCTCAGTGGCACGTCGTGGTGGTGCGCTGTTGGTGGATTCTGTCATCTACACTGCATTGATTGCCTCCATTGCAGTTCTCACTAGCATCGTGGGGACATCGGACAGCGGCGTAATGGTGATGCTGATCAGCCTCTTCCTCGGTCCCGGTGGTTTTTACCTCTACCGCGTGGCGGGGGACTCCATCTTCGACGGGTCGCCGGGTAAACACGCCATGGGCATGAAAATCGAAGGTGCACACGGGATGCCAGTCTCAGCCCGCGATGGTTTTGTGCGCAATGCCTGGATTCTGCCGTCGATGATTCCGGTCGCCGGTTGGTTTGTCTCTGCGGGCCTGGCCGGCTGGATTGCAATGGCTGCCTCACGCGATCCGCTGGGGAGAGGTCGTCATGAACTCTCGGTCCACACCCGTGTGGTGGAAAAGCCGGAGACGCGCGAGCTGCCGCGTGGGCAGCGCCGCATGGGCAATCGCATGGGTAGCAAAGAGCAGCAGGGCAAGCAGCTGAAGCGGATTAAAAGGGTTAAGCGCGGGAAGTAGGGCAATCAGGGCGAGCAGCGCAGGGCCGAAACGTAACCCCCGGCCCCTAAGCCCCTGTCAGCTCCGCGTAGCGGTGCCGGTGGTGCTCGGTAAAACCGAGTGTCCGGTACAGCGCAATGCCAGCCTCATTTGAGCCCAATACCTGCAGATATGCAGAATCTGCCCCGTGTTGTGTGCCCCAGTGCATCATGTGAATTCCCAGTAGGGTGCCAAGTCCTCGGCGGCGCATATCGGCTGCGACTTCCACAGCGGAGAACCCGAGCCACACACGGCCGTCGTCCGATTCGGTCAGCGTGCCGCGCGTAATGGCTACCGTGCGTATGCCTTCAGGCGCATTGTTGTCAGGCACTTGCAGGCGTCCGAAGCACATGCGGCCATCAATTTCATTGCGCAGAAGCTGTAGTGCATGCTCGGGCAGCGTGGTACCGCGGAAATGGTAGAGCCCCAGCCAGTCGTCGTCAGGTTGATCAGCGATATCCACCTGCACGTCTGCAAGCTCGACGCTGTGCTCATCGAGCACCTGTACGGCGCTGTGCTCATCAAGCACCTGTACGGCGCTGTGCGATTCAGCTGCCAATTCAGCAGGCGGCAAATCCCCATCGAGTGAGCGCGTCATAACCACAATGTCCGGCCCGACCGTCCACTCCGGCCCCGCGACCAGCGCCTGTGCAGGTTTGGCGATTCTATCCGGAATCGCAATCCGCACCGGCAAATCGTGGGAATCGTAAAACGACTTAATCTTCTCCAACGGCACCGGCTGAGTGCTGGCTCCGGGTTCGAGCGGCAGCGCGGAGTTGGAACGCTCCGTAATGCCATCGCCGGCTCGCAGCAGCCAGCCCGACTCCACCACATGCGCGATACCCGGGAAGGCCTTCGCTGTCGCAGTTTCCACGGCGCGAATATCCGAATTGCGCACCGGATGATCCGGCAGGGCCTTCACAATCAAAATGTGCTTATCGCTAAAGTCCACCGCTGCCACGGATTCGTCGGCACGCACGCCAGCACGAACCTGCGGACGCACGACGAACGGATCCATGCTGAGCACATGCCCAATGACGTCCGTAGTCTTCTTGCCGCTGGCCAATGCTTCTTCATCGGTCAGCGCGTGCCGCACAATGACACGACGTCCCACCGCCACTTCACCGACGCCCCAGCGGGAAATCGGTAGCTTCTGTGCTGCATTTTCGCTTGCCGACGACTCCAATTGCCTATCCGCCACGATCTAATCCTCGTGGCCGAACGGATCCGGATCCACGCCCGGCATCCAGGTCAGGCCGCCCTCGGTCCAACCGGCGCGCTTGATTTCCTTCTTGGCCATGCGCTTCCAACGACCGGTGAGGCAATCGGTGTAGAGGAACCCATCCAGGTGGCCGACCTCGTGCTGCATGCAGCGGGCGAAGAAACCGGTGGCCTCGATGCGGACCTCTTCGCCGTTTTCATCCAGGCCGGTGACAACAGCCTTCTCCGCACGGTTGGTGGGGAAGGACAGGCCGGGCACAGAGAGGCAACCTTCGTCATCGGAGCCGTCGTCGTTAGGCATGGTCTTCGGGATTTCACTGGTGGTCAGCACCGGATTGATGACGCAGCCGCGGTGCCAGACGTCGTCGTCATCGGGGCAGTTGTAGACGAACAGACGCTTGCCGACACCCACCTGGTTGGCAGCCAGCCCCACACCGTGGGCGCGGTCCATGGTTTCGTACATGTCCTCGATGAGCTCGCGCAGCTCGGAGACGTCCTCGGTTACCGGCTGGGTAGGAGTGTGGAGAACGGGGTCTCCGGCAATCACAATGGGACGGATAGTCATGCCGCTGATTCTACTCGGCGTCCATGTTTTCTAAATCGCCTGGTGATGTCCGAGTTGTGTCAGGCAGTTGTAGGTGGGGCATAGGTGAGGCTGGGCGGCTGGGCCTTACCATGTATCTTCGCTAAGTATCTGCATAGGCAGTGTTGTGCAGAATAGAAAATCAGGGCGAGTGAGAAGGAAAGCGGGGTGCGGAAAATGGTGAGCAAGAAACCCATAGGCGGCAGCCACGAACCTGAGACTGAGCTGCGGCCTGACTCATCCGAGCATCCCGGACTCGCGGGCGATACCGGCGGCATTGAGCCCATTTTGGCGCAGAAAATGCTGGATTTTGAGAAGGAATGGCTGAAAGTTGCCCGCCGTGGGCCGCGTATGGCCGGTGCGCGGCAGGAGGCAATTCGGCGTCGCTTTGCCGAGGACTTCGGCAACAACACAATCCGTTACCACCAGGTACTTTCGCGACTTCTCGATTCTCCGGCAGCCGAAGCGGCCGAACCCGTGTTGGTTCATCGGCTGCGCGCCGTGCGGGACAACCAAGACGCATAAGGTTCAAGTTTCACTTCACGGTTCGGCGGCAGAACATATAGGATGTGGGATGTGTCTGACCAACTAAACCCTCAGAATTCGCCGCGTCCGGGCCGTCATCGACTCGATGACGACTTCGACGACTTCGATGAGTACAGCGATTACGCGGAGGCTCCCGCCGCTGGCGGCGCCCATGCGTACTCCGAGCCGTCGGATGCTCAACACACAGCGCCAAAATCTGCGGCTCCCGCCGCTGGTGCAGCTGCTGCTGGTGCCACCGCCGCCTCGACCGGTGCCAGCGCTGGGGCTGCTAGCAATTCCGCAGCTGCTGATGGTGTTGATGACGGCGACATCGGCGACGGTGCCGGTGATGGCCGCTACATGCGCGTTCTCGCTATCGTGCTGCTCGCTATCGGCGTGTGCCTGGTCGCCTACGGTGCCTATGCACTCAGCACACGTGGCGACGATGCCGAGAACACCGGCCAGAATGACACCTCGGCATCCGCTCCGGTTGACTCTGGTGCGCCTGCTGACTCGGCCAACGGCAGTGATCCGGCAAAGGATGGTGCTGTTGGAGATGGTGACGGCGAGGTTCCGCCGCCGCCACCGGCAAATGAGCCAGGCAAACCGCTTCCTCCCGCTGAGAATCCGCCGGCACAGGATGAGGCCAACGAAGCGCCCCAGATTGACCGCAAGACTGTCAAGGTCAGTGTCCTGAATAACTCTGAGGTCGTGGGCCTCGCCGATGACCTGTCCAAGCAGATGGGCGAGCAGGGCTGGGGCGCCGGCGAGACCGGCAATGCTCCTGAAGAGAAGATGGGTGTGTGGGAGAAGACCACCGTCTACTTCGACCCGAGGAACGAAGAGGAAAAGGCCGCCGCTGAGCAGATCGCGCATGACAACGGTTGGGAAGCCGCACCTCGCGATGACCGCCTCCGGGACGCTCCGGCGGGAATCGTCGTGGTCGCCACTGACCCGGCTCACTAGACTCCCGGCCCACCAGGCTTTGGTCTCTCACTAAGGTTTGCGGCCTAAGCGTCAAAACCTGCCGCCGTGGTGCGAAGCCCCATAGCTTTCCAAGTCCCGCGTAAGCCACACATTTCATGGCCTACGCGGGGCTTTTGCATATTTTGCAGTCTCAAACAGATCACGGCTGAAAAAGGGGTACTAGTATTCTGCTAGTAGCCAGTGAGGTCTGTGAGGTTTTTATGTTCGCCGTAAAGCGTCGTCGTGTTGCTGTCGCCACCGCGTTGGGTTGTGCTGCAACACTGTTGGTGTCCTGCTCGGGGGTTGAATCCAGCAGCGACAAGGACGGGAACGCAGGCGCGTCGACAAGCACTGCGCCAGTGAGCGTAGATCCGGCTGCACCGAAGCTGACCGAGCGAGTCAGCGCCTATAACTTCATCCGAACAAACGACGACGGATCAATGAAAATGCTGGCAACTGTACAGGTCATGAGCGCCAAGGGATGGATGGGCCTTTCCGACGAAAAAGGTCAGTTCACTACCTTGGATAAGGGCAAGTACACAGTGCAGGCGCGCGGTGCATCTGGCTGCAGTGGCATCGGCAGCCCCGCAACCGAAGGGTTGGGTGTCATCGGCGAAGTGCACGTCGATGACAAACGGAATGCAGATGTCTGGAACGTTCCGTCCAAGGTGGATGAAGACAGTTTCACCACAGTTGCGCTTGTCGATTCCAACGGTGACCTTGCCTCCTGCGCAAAAACCGTCACCTGGACGGAGCCAACTGAGGAAAACGACTCCTAGTGTGAAAAAATAGCGGTATGACTGAGCAATTTTCCGGATCGGCGCAGCCATCACTGGGAGTGGAATGGGAAGTGGCGTTCGTTGACCGACGAACGCGCGACACCGCCCCCGCTGCCGCCGAGGTGCTCGACATCATCGATGCGGAGCATCCCGGACATGGGCTCCAGCGAGAGTTCCTCGCCAACACCGTAGAGCTCGTCACCGGTGTGCACACGAACGTGCCCGGTGCCGTAGCGGAGCTCCAAAGCCAGCTGGATATGGTTCTCGACGCCGCTGACCGCGTTGGGGTGGATGTGTGGTCATCGGGCTCGCATCCGTTCGCCCGCGGTACTGCTCAGCAGGTCAGTGCCAAGGGGCACTACTCCGAAATTATCAACCGCACTCAGTGGTGGGGGAACCAGATGATTATCTGGGGAGTCCACGTCCACGTAGGCATTAAAGACTCCGAACGCGTTTGGCCGATCATTCAGGCTCTGGCAACGAAGCTGCCGCACATGTTGGCGCTGTCTGCCTCCTCACCGGCCTGGAACGGCGAGGATATGGGTTACGCTTCCAACCGAAGCCTGCTCTACCAGCAGCTTCCCACCGCGGGTCAGCCGCCGGCGATTTACACGTGGCCCGAGTGGGAGTCCTACATGCACGACCAGTCCCGCTCCGGCGTCATCAACCACACCGGCTCGATGCACTTGGACATCCGCCCGGCATCAAAGTACGGCACCATTGAGATTCGTGTCGCCGACGCCACCTCTAACCTGCAGGAACTCGCCGCTATCGTGGCATTGACGCACTGCCTGACGGTTTACTACGACCGCATGTGGGAGGCTGGCGAGGAACTACCGTCACTGCAGTCCTGGCACATCGCCGAAAACAAGTGGCGCGCCGCCCGCTACGGCATGGACGCGCTGGTCATCGTCAATCGCGATACCGACGAGCGGTGGGTTCGCGACGAACTCCGTGAACTTGTGGTTCAACTCGCCCCGCTTGCCGACGAACTGGGTTGCCGAGCCGAACTGGAATTCGTCAACAACATCGTGGAAATGGGCGCGGCATACGAGCGGCAGCGCACTGTGGCGGATGCGGCCGGGGCGCTGCCGTCCATGGCTACCGAGGACGACGTACGGGCGAACGAAGAGCGCATTGGCCACACCCCGTGGCGTGCCGCCGTGGATCTTGCGGTGCAGGAACTGCGCGCCGGGCATCCGATAGCGCCTGCAGATTTCCACGAGCAAGTAGACGACTAGCCGTCGTTAAGCGGTGTGTTCCTAGACAAAAATAGTGACTAGGCTTATAGCACTTTTGAGGTGCATAAACCTAGTCACTTTGTCATAAACCCAGTCAGTAACTTAAGGCCATTGTCCTCTCGTTATTCTCGGCTGTCATCGCGGGCCAGGCTGTCCTCGTCGACGAGCCTCTCCTTGAACGCCTCGTGGCCAACGCGGTTACTAACAATCGGCGATGTTCCCAGAGCAAACAGGATAATCAGGGTCAATAGAGCCAAGTCACTGCTAGTAGTTGTGTGAGCTGACGCGTGCGTGGCGACGTGTACAAGCGAGCCCGACAGCGTCAAAATTAGCCCCAGTGTTTGTGGCTTGGAGGATGCGTGCATCCGACTGATGGTGTCGCGGAAGCGTATCAATCCCACGGACGCTGCAACGCACAGTAGCATTCCGGTGAGAATGAGTGTGATGGCGATAATGTCTGCCACGAGAATCATTTGGACTCTCCCTTCGCTGTTTTTGGAGCCGTTGTCGGTGTTGCCTTAGGCGCCGCTTTCTGTGCGGTTTTCTTTGTGGCGACCTTTCCGGCTGCTTTCGTCGCACCCTTCCGGGAGCTCTTTGCGGGCTGCTTTCCGTCATCCGGAACACGGAACTTGGCGACCGCCAGCGAAGACAGGAAACCGAGCAGCGCAATGATGAGCATTGGGTAGACCACCGAAGTGTCCAAGCTCCAGGCCATGAACGCAGCGAGCATGCCCTGCAGCATTGCAGTCGTCGACTCCAGCGCCACCAGGCGGTCCAGCGAGTTTGGGCCTGCGATCATGTGTCCGAGGGTAATCATCACCGCAATGAAATAGCCTGCGGCAGCCACTCCGAGCAGAGTGTTAAAAACTTCCGGGTTCATCGGCTACTCCTTTCGCTGCTCTTGTCACTGCTCACCTGGTTGTCACTTGGCACCGACTTGGTCGGTTGCTCGTTGACATCGCGGTTTTCAAACGCCCGAATAACCCGACGCTCGATTCGAGTCAGCTGGTTGATTTGCTCGGCTACCTTGCTCGTCGACGACGCGTCGAGAATGTGCATGGTCAGCGTCTTTTCCCGCTTGTCGATGTCCACGATGATTCCGCCCGGCTGCAAGTTAATCAGTGCCATTGCAGTCGTGAGCGAAATATCGTCATTGGTGCGCATAGGGACCTTGATGATGGCCGTCGGTGGTGGATCAGCTCGTCGGATGGCCAGCCAGGAGACACTGATTGAGGCCTTCACAAAGTCGATTGTCCAGGAACCGAACAGTCGCACCATGCCACCGAAGTTGATGTCCAGCGCGCTGTTTGGCGGGATAGGCATGGCGAGGTTGAGCAACGTGGCTACCAGGATTCCCGAAAGCACATTGGCAAATGTCACCTCGCCCCACAGCATGACCCAAATAATCACTGTGAATAAGAAGAGCAGGATTGAAATACGTGGTGGTCGCTTTGCAGCCACCTTGGCGCGCGCTTTACTCATCAGCTTTCACCTGCTCCTTCCAGCGTGCTGGTGGCACGTTCGGTCGCTGAATCCGACTTCCATGGGCTCTTGGTGCGGCCTGGGTTTTCCAGCTGCTCCAGGCCCTTGTCATCGGCCGAGTCGATACCGAGGACCGCTGCGCGGTACTCATCAACATTCGCGACGTTGCTTGCCGCTTCGGTAGCCACATTGGACAGTGGCCCGGCCAGAACGGTAACCCCCACAGAGGCAATCACCAGCAGGGCCGTCGGCATCACCATGCCGAGTGGCATCTTGCCGACGTCGTCACGCTCTGCGATAGCAACCATCTGAGTCCTTTCCCGGAGCGCGGCTGGCTGCGCAAGCACGGTGTCGCCCTCGGGGGCGTCGGAACGGTCGCGCCAGAAGGCCTTCGACCAGACGAGAATCATGGTGTAGAGGGTCAGCAGGCTGGTGATGATAGATCCCGCAACCAGAATCCATGCGGTGGCGGATCCGTTCTGTGCGCCGGCCTCGATGAGCATGACCTTGCCCAGGAAGCCTGAGAACGGTGGGATACCACCGAGGTTGAGCGCGGGCACGAGGTATAGCAACGCCAGCAGCGGCGACGTCTTGGCCAGGCTACCGAGGCTGCGCAGGGAGGACGAGCCCGCCTGGCGCTCGATAAGCCCGACCACCAGGAACAATGCCGTCTGCACCAGAATGTGGTGGACGATGTAGAAAATCGCGCCGCCGAGTCCCAGCGTATTGCCGACGGCAATACCGAAGATCATGTATCCGATGTGGGATACCAGCGTAAAAGACAAGAGACGTTTAATGTCATTTTGGGCCATGGCACCGAGAATGCCCATGAGCATTGTCGCTAGGCCAGCCCACATCAGGACGTCGTCAAGCCTGCCGTCTGGGAAAACGACACTGCGCGTGCGGATGATCGCGTAGACACCCACCTTCGTCAGCAGCCCCGCGAAGACCGCGGTAACCATCGACGGTGCGGTGGGGTAGGAGTCTGGCAACCACGCCGACAGCGGGAACACCGCCGCCTTCACTGCGAAGGCGACGAGCAGCACTGCGAAGATCGCGGTGCGGGTGCCATCGGGGATGTCCTCCATGCGCAGGGAAATGTGTGCGAAGTTCACCGTGCCGACCGCTTGATAAACCAGGCCAATCGCCAGCAGGAACACCATCGAGGACAACATGTTGACCATCACATACGACACGCCTGCGCGAATGCGTGACGACGATGCCCCCAGCGTGAGCAACACGTAGGAGGCTACGAGCAGAACCTCGAAGCCGACGTACATGTTGAACAGATCGCCGGCCAGGAAGGCCATGGAGACGCCCATGTTGAGCAGCATGTACGTCGGAACGAAGACGGAGATCGGCTCATCTTCGTCACCATCGCTAATACCCTGGCCGATGCCGAACCACATCACGGCAAAGAGGACCAGCTGAGAGACGGTGATCATCAACACTGCGAGGTTGTCGGCTACGAGCGTGATGCCGATTGGTGCGTCCCAGCCGCCCACCTGGACCGTGTGGACGCCGTGCGCGTAGATGAGATACACCAAGGCGCTGGCGACTCCCAGCAGGCTGCCGAGCGAGATTAGCGCGATCGCCTGCTGTGCTTTGGGAAAACGTGCCAGCAGCAGAGCAATTGCGGCGGTGGCGGCGGGGACGATGATAGGCAGCGGAATTAGTGCCAGAATTATTTGCTCAGTCGTCATCGTCGTCACCTCCTGGGGAGTTTGATGGCGGGGTCACGGGCTTTTCGAAACTGGCCGGACCGAAGCTATCGCCGGCCTCTGTGGGACGACCGGTGGTGGGATCGTCGGACTTGTCGTGGTCCGGAGCAGCTGATGGGTCGCTGGCCCGACGCATTGCCAGGCTGCGGTCCTCGTGGTCATCTTGCACGTGATCGCCGATGCGGTAGCGGTGCTGGCGATAGAGCAGAGCCAACAGGAATGCGGTCATGCCCATGGAAATAACAATTGCGGTGAGGATAAAGGCCTGGGGCAGTGAGTCTGCCTGAGCATCGCTGACCAGCGATTCCCTATCCCAAATTGGTGGCCGTCCCGGCGAACCAGAGCCAAGCAGGATGAGCAGGTTGATACCGTTGCCCATCAGCAACAGTCCCATGAGCATCCTGGTCAACGAACGATCGAGGAACAGGTACACCCCTGTAGCAATCAGCGTGCCGACAGTTGCTAGCAGAACAAAATTGAGAATCACGGGTGTGTGTCCTTTCCTTCGGTCCTAGCTGGGGCTGTCGGTTCTGAAGCCTCTGAGGTGGCTGTGTTGGCAGAGTCTGCGGGTTTAGTGCCGGCAGGTTTAACGCTTGCGGGATTAGCGCCTGCGGACTTAACACCTGCGGGCTTAGCCGCCGCCAACTTGCTGCGCAGCTGGCGGGACTGGCCGAGTGCGGCTCGATTCACACGACGTGAACGATCACGCTCAGCGCGAAGGTTTATCTGAGCGTCGATGCCACCGCCCAAACTGCGCAGGATGTAGACAATCGTGCTAACCACGATCATGTATACGCCCAGGTCAAAGAGCATCGGGGAGACAACAGTGACATCTCCGAGCAGCGGAATTTCCCGCGAGCCATACGTAGAAGTTAGCGGTGCCCACCCCACAAACAGTGGCCACAACGCGCTGAGTGCCGACACCAGCAAACCGCCGCCGAGAAGCATCTCGTTAGGAATCGGCAGAGTTGCCGCCAACTCACGACGACCACCGATGAGATAACGCATGGTCAGTGCCAGCGCAGCCACGAGACCACCGGCGAAGCCACCGCCGACATCGTTATGGCCGGCAAAAAAGAGATAGAAGGAAACCACCATCATGGCGGGGAAGAGCACGCGCGATGCCACCAGCACCATGATCGGGTAGCGCAACCGCTCGGCTTCACCGGACTCATCGAGAGTGTTCAACCAACGGTTGGTGCGGCGAGCTCGATTCCGCTGCGGCTTAATCTTTGAACGCATATGCATGGTATGCGTGCGGAAGACCAGTGAGGTAATCCCCAGAGCCACCATCACCAGCACGGTGATTTCACCGAAGGTGTCCCAGGCGCGGATGTCGACAAGCAGTACGTTGACTGCATTCTGGCCGTGTCCAATATCGTGCGCCAGCGGCGGAATGTCGCCCGAGATTGGCTCAGTACGACGGGAGCCCATGGCGTAGGCGGCCAACACGGGAACCGTGACACCGACTGCAATGGCCAGCCATGCACGGTGTCGTGTCCACCTCGGGTTCGATGCCGGTGCCCGCGGGGAGAGCGTACGCAACACCAACACGAAAATAATCATTGAGACCGTCTCGACCAGCAGCTGCGTCAGGGCCAAGTCAGGAGCGCCGTACATGGCGAAAATAATGGCCAAGCCGTAGCCTGTCACGCCTACCAGGATGACCCCGGAAAGCCTGTTCTTCTGCCGGGTAGCGGCCAGCGCCGCGATAATCATGATGAGCGCAACTGCACCCTGCGGAGCAGAGTCCCACAGTTCCATTCGCAGCTCATCGCGCTCGCCGAGCAACAACGCACCGATGGACAGCACGATGAGGGTCAGCAAAATGACCGCTTCATTCAACGGGAGGGAACCACGCTGGGTCGCAGCAGTGACACGGAGAGAAAGACGGCGGGCCAAGTCCAGGATTCCGTCGTAAAGCGCATCGGCACTACCGAGAGCCGGCTGATCAAACTGCAGCTGACGCACCAGATTACGCTGCCAATGCATGATGGCACCCACGAGTAGAATTGTGGCCGTCAGTGCCAGCGGAAGGGTGAATCCGTGCCAGAGCGCCAGGTGCGTTTCTGCTTCCGTATTCGGGAATGCGCTGGTGAGATAGGGCGAGATAATCGAGTCGAGGACGCGGGGAACCAGGCCGAAAACCAAACCTGCCAGCGCCAACAGCCAAGCCGGGCCAATCTGATCCCACGTCGGGGAATCCATCTCTGCCACGGCAGGGGAAGTGCCACCGCCGCTGGCGTGGGTGCTGGACTTGGTCGCAAACGCGGCGCGCAGCAGGTACAGCGAGTACGCTACGGTCAGAATCGAACCCACGACGAGGCCAATGGTGGTAAACACCGACGGCATCCCATGCAGCGGATCAGCATTGAGCGTGGCCTCGAGCGCCGCTTCCTTGGCGACGAAGCCGAAGAACGGCGGCACACCCATCATCGATGCAGCGGCGAGAATCGAAATCACCAGCAACTGCGGCGACTTTCTACCGAGCCCAGAGAGCTCACGGATATCGCGCGTACCAGTCAGCCTGTCAATTGTGCCCGCGACCATAAACAGCGCGGCCTTGAACATGGCATGGCCGAGCGTCAGTGCCAGGGCTGCCAGCATCGTCGCACGCGTGCCTATCGACGCGACTGTGATGATGAATCCCAACTGGCTGACAGTGCCATACGCCATAATCAGCTTGAGATCCTTCTGGCGCAGGGCCATCCAGCCGGCCATGATCATGGTCAAGAGGCCGAGCGGGATGATGATTGGCTGCCACGCGTTGGTGTCATTGAAGGTCGGCGCGAGCCGGGCAACCAGGAACACACCGGCTTTGACCATCGCTGCCGAATGCAGGAAGGAAGAAACCGGGGTAGGGGCGGCCATTGCACCGGGTAGCCAGAAGTGGAAGGGCGCGATAGCGGACTTCGACAGCGCACCAACGACCAGCAGGATTGCGGCCGTGGATACTGCCGTGGAGTCCAGCTGTGCCGCTGTCAGAGCGCCAGGCGCGGTGAGTTCGGAGAAGTTCCAGAAACCGGTGGTCACTCCCATCAGAACGATACCGACCAGCATGATGAGGCCACCCAGCGTCGTGACCAGGAGCGCCTGGCCTGCTGCGCGACGGGAGGAGGCGCGCTCGGCGTAGTAGCCCACCAGGAGGAAGGACAGAACCGAGGTAATTTCCCAGAAGACGAACATCAGCATGATGCTGTCGCTGATGACCAGGCCGTACATCGCCGCAGCGAAGGCGATCATTTGGGCTGCGAAGGAACCTACGCGGCGACGTTTGCCGAGTGGCGGGTTGATGAAGTAACCGGAGCAGTACACCAGTACGAGAAAGCCGATGGTCAAAACCAGCGTGCCGAAGAGCGATTCAATAGGACCTAATCGCAGGTTTACATCCAAGTGGATAATGGGCATCCACGAAAAATGCGTGACGGCGGGTTGCGTGAGTGCGGAAGTTTCCCCGTTGCCATTGTCTAGAGCTAAGCGAACGAGATGGGTGCCGGTGTAGATGGCACCGCCTGCCAGCGGGAGGCTGAGTACGAGGAACCCGCGGGTTCCGAGCCACTTAATCGTCCATGGTGCAAGCGCTGCCGTAACGAACAGGATGCACAGGAGAGAAGTCACTATTCCATAATGATTGGAACACGCCAGTTCATGCAACCCCGTTTTAGGGACTTAAGCATTTGAAGCGGTGTTAACCGAGTGTGTGAAAACGGTCAATTGTTTCTGGGAAAGTGAAAATTTGGGGGTGAGTTGTGGGGGGGGGGCGGAAGTTGGGCATTTTTTGGGGCTTGAGCGGCTGACTGCTCAAGCCCCAAATCAGTGCCATTACTGCCCCCCAACACCACCCCACCCCAAAGGTCAATACATTGAACTTGGTGATTCATTGAACTGACCACTATTCTTGGCTGCCATGAGTATTAGCGTCCAGAACTTGAGCGTGAGCTACGGCGCGAACACCGCGATTCGGAACATCAGCTTCACCCTCGACTCCCCCGGCATGCACGGCATCATCGGCCCCAACGGCTCAGGCAAATCCACCCTCATGAAGGCGATGCTCCAGATCCTGGACAAACACAACGTCCACGGCACAGGCCCCACCGGCGCCCCTGCCGGCTACCCCGTCACCCTCGACGGCAAGGCCCCCGCCGAGCAGCGCCGCGCAATCGCTTATATCGAGCAGCGCTCTGACCTCGACCGCAACTTCCCCACCAGCGTCTTCGACACCGTCCTGATGGGCACTTACCCGCGCCTGGGTCTTTTCCACCGCCCCGGCAAGGCCGAACGCGAAGCAGCCACCCAGGCTCTCAAGGACGTCGACATGTGGGACTTTCGCCACCGCCACATCAGCGAACTCTCGGGCGGACAGTTCCAGCGCGTCCTCTTTGCCCGCGCCATCGTCCAGGACGCGGAGTACATCTTCCTGGACGAGCCCTTCGTCGGCATCGACGTCCCCAGCGAGAAGACGATCGTGACCCTGCTGCGGCAGATGGCGGACGCGGGCAAGCACGTCGTCGTCGTGCACCACGACATGAACACGGTGCGCGGCTACTACAACGACCTCATCGTCCTCAACGGCGAGCTCGTCGCGGCGGGTCCCACCGAGGAGGTCTTCGTCCCCGACGTGCTGCAGAAGGCCTTCGGCGCGCTCGTCATCCGCGAGCCGTCAGCACCAGCCCACCCCACGCCACGGCAGGCAGCCCTCCAGGAGGAGACAGCATGATCGCGGAGTTCCTCGACTCACTACTCAGCCACGGCTACCTGCAAAAAGCGCTGATCACCTCGGTGATCGTGGGCGTGGCCTGCGGCATCGTCGGCAGCTTCATCGTGCTGCGCGGCATGGCCCTGATCGGCGACGCCATCTCGCACGCCGTACTACCGGGGGTCGCGGCCTCCTACCTGCTCGGCACGAACCTCTTCCTCGGGGCGGTGGTCGCGGGTCTACTCGCCACACTGGCGATCGGGCTGATCAGCGAACGCTCCACTGTGAAGAACGATTCGGCGATCGGCATCGTCTTTTCCACCTTCTTCGCGATCGGCGTGCTGCTCATGGCGAAAGCGCAGACGGCGACGGATCTGACGGAGATCCTCTTCGGCAACGTCCTGACCGTTCAGGACGCCGACCGCAACCTCTCGATCGGTATTGCCGCTGCCGTGCTGATTCTCACGCTGGTCTTTTACAAGGAGCTCAAGCTCAGCACCTTCGACCCCGTCATGGCGCAGTCGGCTGGCGTGCCCGTGCGGGCAATCCACTACGGGCTGATGGTGGTGCTCACGCTGGTGACGGTCATTTCCCTGCAGACGGTGGGCGTGATCCTGGTGGTCTCCCTGCTGATCACTCCGGCGTCGGCGGCGTACCTGCTGACGAACCGGCTGGGAGTGATGATCGGGCTTTCAGTGGCGATCTCGGCGCTCAGCTCCGTAGTGGGGCTGTTCCTGAGCTATAGCTACAACGTGTCCTCCGGCGTGACGATCGTGCTGACCGCCAGCGCGCTGTTCCTGCTGGCTTTCCTCTTCGCGCCAGGCAAGGGACTGATTGCTCGCTCGCTGGGCAATAAGCCACTGGCCGCGCTGTTGGCCCTCCTGGTGGGCGGTGCCCTCGTGTTCGGGGCCGTGACCTTCTCGACGGAGGAGAAGGCAGACGGTGAGCAGCTGAACGTCGTCACCACCTTCACGCTGCTGGCGGACCTGGTGGAGGAGATCGGCGGCGAGGCGGTGGACGTCCATAACCTCGTGCCGACCGGCACGGACCCGCACGACTACGACCCCCTGCCCGCGGACCTGGATGCGACGAGCGACGCCGACCTGCTGTTCTACAACGGGCTGAACCTCGAGGGCGGTGAGCACGGCTGGCTCGCGAAACTGAAAAACACCGCGGGCCTGGACGATTCCCAGATGGTCGAGGCCACCAAGGGCGTGGAACCGAAGTACCTCAAGGACGAAAAGGGCAATCAGGAGATCAACCCGCACGCCTTCCTGGACCCGACCGTCGGCATCGCGATGGCCGAGAACGTGACCGCGGCGCTGGCCGAGGCCCTGCCCGAGCGTGCCGAGCACATCGAGGAGAAGGGGGCGGAGTACAAGGCCATGCTGGAGAGCATCGACGCCGACTACCGCGAGCAGATCGGTGCGCTGCCGAAGGAGGATCGTGTGCTCGTGGCCAGTGAACATGCCTTCCAATACATGGTCGACACCTACGGCATGGAGCAGCTGTATATCTGGCAGATCGACACGGATGAAAACGGCTCCCCCGCGCAGATCGGACACCTCGTGCGCCAGCTGAAGGACAAGCGCCCGAAGCACCTGTTCGTGGAGTCGAACGTGGATACGCGCCCCATGAAGACCGTCTCGAAGGAGGCCGGGATTCCGATCTTCGACGAGCCACTGCACTCCGATGAGCTCGGCAAGCCGGGCACGGTCGCGGGAACCTACGAGGATTTCCTGCGCAGCAACTTGAAGACCATGATCGCGGGGCTGAAGCGCTAAAACGCGAATGCTCGAGGCCCACATGCGTTGGGCTTCCCCGGTCGCATTCCCGTTACCTTGTGAGTGTCCCCGATAATGGGGATAGTCGCTGGTCCCGGTATGGCTTACCTGCCCTGTAGTTTCCATAATCCGGGGGGGGTGTTGCCGCCGGGTGCCAGGACTTTCGATGACAGCTGATAGGGACACGGCCAGTTTTAAACTAGGTCTCTTTGTAACGTGGGTGCTTGCAACGAAGGTCATGACACCAGCGACTGGAACAACGCCATACCCATCTCGTTTTCTAGGAGCTCATCATGTCTCCGGAGCATTCCATCGACATATTCCTTGGGTTAGACGTCGGCAAATCTGAACACCACGCCTGCGCCTTAGACCGTGATGGCAACAAGGTCTTCGACAAACCGTTGCCTCAACTCGAATCCGAACTAGCAGGCGTTTTTCACCAGCTTCAGAAGCTTGGCACCGTGCTCGTGATCGTCGACCAACCCAACACCATCGGCGCACTACCGATTGCTGTAGCCCGGGACTGCGGTTGCGAAGTCGGATACCTGCCAGGTCTTGCGATGCGCAAAGCTGCAGATCTCTATCCGGGACGTGCAAAAACAGACAAACGCGACGCATTCATCATCGCCGACACCGCCCGCACAATGCCCCACACGCTACGTGCCGTCGACCGCAATGATGAGGTACTCTCCGCCCTAAAGATGCTGTCCGGCTTCGATGATGACATCGCCCGCGATTGCACTCGCACTGTCAATCGGCTTCGCAGTGTCCTCACCCAGATCTACCCCAGCCTGGAACGAGTTTTTGCTGGTAGCACCCTGACTCGCACGCCGATCCTGGAATTATTGATCCATTACAAGGGACCGCAGGGGCTAAAAAGAGCCGGATACCAACGAGTGTTGAACTGGATGATCAAGCGCACACGTAAAGACCCCACCCCGCTGGTAGACGACATTTTTACAGCGCTGAAAGCTCAAACAGTCACCGTGCCTGGAAGCGATGCCGCCGAGTTAGTAATTCCTCAACTGGCTGCAAACATCCAGGCCCTCAAAGAGCAACGAAACACCATTGCTGAGCAGGTTGAAGAGATGCTCGCTGATTTCCCTCTTTGTGAGGTCTTGATGAGTATGCCCGGAGTCGGCATCAAGACCGCAGCGCAGATCCTTCTTGCGATCGGTGATGGCTCCGACTTCGCTAGTGCTGGCCACTTAGCTGCTTATGCTGGAATAGCACCCGTGACTAGACAATCCGGTTCGTCGATCAGAGGTGAATTCCCGGCACGGTCAGGCAATAAACGACTGAAAAACGCCTTGTTCTACTCCGCATTCGCAGTTATCCGCAGCCACGAACCGTCACGGCGGTATTACGAACGCAAACGCGCTGAAGGAAAACGCCACAACGCAGCAGTCATCTGCCTGGCACGACGCCGATGCAATGTCATCTACGCGATGCTGAAAAACAAGGAGTTCTTCCGCGAAATCCCGCCACGCCCCGTCGCCGCATAAAGCCCCAAAGACGAAGCCGACCAGCACACGCTGGCCGGCTCCTAGGCACGCCTAAGAAACTACTCCCAAGACTGTGCTCGTCAACATCGGTCTGGCACTTGACAAAAACATAGGGACACCCCCCGTTTACTAAACGAGCAGCATCCGCGTCCTACCCATGCAGGCGGTTAGCAGCGCAGACCAAAGCGGAGAGCACGGAAGCCTCCGGAGTCTGGCCGAAGCCCATGGTCCACACATGGTCATTGTTGTGACCTGCATAGACAAAGGTAGCGGTAGCTTCGAAGATTTCGAACTGGTGGAATTCCACGATTTCCACGCGGTAACCTGCATCAGCCAGCAGATTAGTGCAAGCCGACACCGGCCCCATAGCGGTAATCTCCTGGGTGAAGGTGTGGGTGTGGTCGTCCTTGTCGGTCAGTGTTAAGTCAGCGTTGAAATTCCAGCGCCCCAGGGTGCCGCGGGTTGCCTCGAAATTCTTGATCTGAACCGGGCCGCTCGTGGGGGAGTAGGTGTCCTTGAACTTCTGCCAGTTCATGCCACGAGCTTCTTGCCTTAAGCCTCGAGGCAGGCGATGTCCGAATCGAGCCCTAAATGGATCGTCGGAATAAGTTCGCACATTGCCGTCGTCCTGGTGCTCCAACGAAGGGCGCTTGCCCGTGAACGTCGTCGAAGTGGACATGTTCTTCTGGGTGCGAGTGGGAAACATTCTTTTCTGGTCCTTTGCTTAGTTGCTTTTGCTGTGAGTGGCGGACCAACCAAGTGCTTTGAGAAGTTGCGGCCAGAGACCCCGTGTGGAGGGGTCAGTCCTGTCGGCCTCCACCGGGGTTCGTAGCCTTCGCTACTCGAATAAGAATGTTCTGCTGCATGGGTGGAACCTTACTACAGGTAAAAGATGTGACACAAGTCATTCAATCAATATCTTTGGTGGATTCTTTGCTGTCCCCGTTAAATTCCGTTGACAGAGGCCAGGAAAACCGCCTCGCCAATAGCGATGTCGCGAATCTCGTTCGGGTCGACCGATTCATCAGCCGAGTGGATGCGAGCCTGTGGCTCCTCCACGCCGTAAAGCGCGATGTCAGCACCTGGTACGGCGTCCAGCAGGGTGGCGCACAGCGGAATTGAGGCGCCCTCGCCCATGCTTGCGGTCTCCTTGCCATAGGCGGCCGACAGGCTGTCAGCGACCAGTTGCACAACCTTGCCCTCAACGTTGGCCCGGAACGGGTTAGCCAGCTCGTCGCGTTCGACCGTCACCTTCACGCCCCACGGAGCATGTGCGCGCAGGTGATTTTCCAGCGCGTCCTGCGCCTCAGCCGGATCAACGCCGCCTGGGATGCGGAAGTTAATGTGCGCCATGGCGGTCGACGAAATCGCGTTGACAGCATTGGTTGCCGGTGGGCAGTCGATGCCGGTCACAATCACCGACGGGCGCGCCCAGGTCAGATCGGAGACGGAAGTGTCCTCGTTGCTAATCAGGCCCACTCCATTGAGCACGCCGGCGTCAGCGCGGAAAGTCTCTGGCGAGTAGTCCAGGCCCTCCCACCGCTGCGAGCAGTCCAGTCCATCAATAGAAGTAAAGCCATTTTCATCGCGCAGGCTGTCGAGCATGCGAATCAGTGCCGCCAGCGCATCCGGGGCTGCGCCGCCGAACATGCCCGAGTGAACCGGCTGCTCCAGCGCATCGACGCGTACTTCCACATCGGCGGTGCCGCGCAGAGTGGTCACGAGCGTCGGCTGGCCAACCTCGGCATTGCCGACATCCGCAATGAGGATGACGTCGGCGTCGAAAAGCTCTGGCTGTGTGGCGATGAGGTTGTTCAGGCCCGCCGACCCGCGCTCCTCGGAGCCCTCCACGATGAGTTTGATGTTTGGCATGTCGACGTGGCCCGCAAGAGCGTCGTCGCGCAGCGCGCGCAGCGCAGCCAGGTGCATGACCACGTTGCCCTTGCAGTCGGCAGTACCGCGTCCGTACCAGCGACCGTCGCGCTCATCGAGCGTCCACGGATCCGCGGTCCAAGCGGATTCGTCGCCCGCCGGCTGGACGTCGTAATGGGAGTAGAGCAGTACGGTCTTCGCGCCTTCCGACGACCCGGGGATGAAACCCGACAGTGCAATCGAACCGTCGATGGTGTGATGCGCCTTCAGTTCGATGCCCAGCTCTGCGTACATCTTGGTAACCGCCTGAGCTGCGTCAATGCAAGCCTGTTTGGTTTCTTCGGTGCCGTGTACGGAAGGGAAAGCCACCAGCTCGGTCAGCTGGGTGCGGATGGTCTCGCGTTGGCTGGAGATGTGGTCTCGCAGGGCGTCCGTGAGTTCCTTATTAATAATGCTCATGTGCGACAGTGTAGGCGCACAACCATGATGACGTTGGGAGTGACGTCGGGAGTGGTATTGGCGTTGGGAGTTGCGGCGCTTAACCTTGCACTCGATGGGGTTGAGTGCTAAAAAAGTGAATTAGCACTTGCTCTAATTGAGTGCTAATAAAAACAACTTCACACCTTGTGTATGTGTGCGTTGTATGCGAGTTGCAGCAAACTGCAGCACATACTGCAGCGCAGGCTGAAACAAGTGTTGCAAAGTCGTTAAAAAGTACAGTGTTGACTCCGGTGATGGAGAGGGCGGCGCTTCCCTCGAATCACATGCCGTCGCGGGCGCCTGGGTCAACTTCCAATGTAAGTGCCACATAAATAGACGGAGGATTCTTCAAACCTCATGGCTAAGATGATTGCATTTGACGAGGAGGCCCGCCGCGGTCTCGAAACGGGTCTGAACACCCTGGCAGACGCTGTCAAGGTTACGCTGGGCCCGAAGGGTCGCAACGTAGTCCTCGAGCGCAAGTGGGGCGCACCGCTGATCACCAACGACGGTGTCTCCATTGCACGTGAAATCGAACTTGAGGATCCTTACGAGAAGATCGGCGCTGAGCTGGTCAAGGAAGTTGCCAAGAAGACCGACGATGTCGCTGGTGACGGTACTACTACCGCTACCGTTCTGGCTCAGGCTCTGGTTTCCGAGGGTCTGCGCAACGTTGCTGCTGGCTCCAACCCGATGGGCATCAAGCGCGGCATCGAGAAGGCTGTCACGGCTGTTACCGAGAAGCTCCTGGAGTCCGCTAAGGACATTGAGACCAAGGAGCAGATTGCTGCTACCGCTGGTATCTCCGCTGCTGACCCGGCTATCGGTGAGCTGATTGCCACCGCTATGGACAAGGTCGGCAAGGAAGGCGTCATTACCGTGGAAGAGGCCAACACCTTTGGTCTCGACCTGGAGCTGACCGAGGGTATGCGCTTCGACAAGGGCTACATCTCCGGTTACTTCGCCACTGACATGGAGCGCCAGGAGGCCGTTCTGGAGGATCCGTACATCCTCCTGGTTTCCGGCAAGATTTCCAACATCAAGGACCTGCTGCCGCTGCTGGAGAAGGTCATGCAGTCCGGCAAGCCGCTGCTGATCATTGCTGAGGACGTCGAGGGCGAGGCTCTGTCCACCCTGGTCGTCAACAAGATCCGCGGTACCTTCAAGTCTGTCGCTGTCAAGGCTCCGGGCTTCGGCGACCGTCGTAAGGCAATGCTGCAGGACATGGCTATCCTGACCGATGGCCAGGTCATCTCCGAGGAGGTCGGCCTGTCGCTCGAGACCGCTGACCTGCCGCTGCTGGGTCGCGCTCGCAAGGTGGTCGTAACCAAGGACGAGACCACTATCGTCGAGGGCGCTGGCGAGCAGTCCGCTATCGAGGGCCGCGTCAACCAGATCCGCGCTGAGATCGAGAACTCCGACTCCGACTACGACAAGGAGAAGCTGCAGGAGCGCCTGGCTAAGCTCGCCGGCGGTGTTGCAGTTATCAAGGCTGGCGCCGCAACTGAGGTCGAGCTCAAGGAGCGCAAGCACCGCATTGAGGATGCCGTCCGTAACGCAAAGGCTGCTGTGGAAGAGGGCATCGTCGCAGGTGGCGGTTCCGCACTGCTGCAGGTCTCGCACGTGCTTGACGACGAGCTGGGTCTGACCGGCGACGAGGCAACCGGTGTCCGCATCGTGCGTGCGGCTCTCGCAGCTCCGCTGCGCCAGATTGCTCTGAACGCTGGTTTCGAGGCCGGCGTCGTTACCGAGAAGGTTGCTTCCCTGCCGCAGGGTGAAGGCCTGAACGCTGCTACCGGCGAGTACATCGACCTGATGGAAGCTGGCATCAACGACCCGGTGAAGGTTACCCGCTCCGCACTGCAGAATGCCGCTTCCATTGCGGCTCTGTTCCTGACCACCGAGGCTGTTGTCGCTGACAAGCCGGAACCGGCTATGCCGGCAATGCCGGGTGGCGACGAGATGGGCGGCATGGGCTTCTAAAAGAGGTCCCGACTGCTTGAGTTAGCCTAAAAAGCGCCGCTGAGGGAAATCCTCAGCGGCGCTTTTTGCGGGTTAAGTAGCAAAAAGTGTGTCTGACTTTCA
>NZ_KV799332.1:0-2686 GCF_001809925.1 Corynebacterium sp. HMSC064H12
TTTTTGTGGGGTGATGGCGTGCCTTTTGAAGAATGAGCCTGCGAGTCAGCGGCATGTCGCGAGGTTAACCCGTTTGGTGGGGTAGTCGTAGCGAAAGCGAATACTAACTAGTGTGTTGTCAGTGGCATGTCCTGGACCCGAAGCGGGGTGATCTACCCATGGCCAGTGTGAAGCAGAGGTAAGACTCTGTGGAGGCGCGAACCCACTTAGGTTGAAAACTGAGGGGATGAGTTGTGGGTAGGGGTGAAAGGCCAATCAAACTCCGTGATAGCTGGTTCTCCCCGAAATGCATTTAGGTGCAGCGTCGTGTGTTTCCTCCTGGAGGTAGAGCTACTGGTTGGTTTAGCGGGACTATCATCTTAGCGACATCAGCCAAACTCCGAATGCCGGTGAGGTCAGAGCACGGCAGTGAGACTGCGGGGGATAAGCTTCGTAGTCGAGAGGGAAACAGCCCAGATCGCCGGCTAAGGCCCCTAAGGGTGTGCTAAGTGGAAAAGGATGTGGGATCGCGAAGACAACCAGGAGGTTGGCTTAGAAGCAGCCATCCTTGAAAGAGTGCGTAATAGCTCACTGGTCGAGTGGTTCTGCGCCGACAATGTAGTGGGGCTCAAGTACACCGCCGAAGCCGCGGCAATCACCTTTGTGGTGGTTGGGTAGGGGAGCGTCGCGTGACTGCTGTGAAGCGCTGGGGTAACCCTAGTGTGGAGTGTGCGCGAGTGAGAATGCAGGCATGAGTAGCGAATGAGGAGTGGAAAACTCCTCCGCCGAATGACTAAGGGTTCCTGGGCCAGGTTAATCCTCCCAGGGTGAGTCGGGACCTAAGGCGAGGCCGACAGGCGTAGTCGATGGATAACGGGTTGATATTCCCGTACCCGTGTGTCCGCGCCCATGGTGAATCAGGGATACTAACCCACCTGAACACGCGCCGTTTACTAGCCTTTTAGGTTGGTTGGTGTGTGTGATGCTGGGGACCTGAACTGGTAGTAGCCAAGTGATGGGGTGACGCAGGAAGGTAGCCGTGCCACGTGATGGATATCGTGGTGTAAGCGTGTGGCCCGTGTTCTAGGTAAATCCGGAGCACATATAGGGTGAGGCGTGATGCGTACCCGTTTTGGGGAAGTTGGTGATCCTATGCTGCCGAGAAAAGCCTCTAGCGATGTGGATATACGGCCCGTACCCGAAACCGACACAGGTAGTCAGGTAGAGAATACTAAGGCGATCGGGAGAACTGTGGTTAAGGAACTCGGCAAAATGCCCCCGTAACTTCGGGAGAAGGGGGGCCATGACTGGTGACCGACGTGGTTGAGCTGGTTGTGGCCGCAGAGAATAGAGGGAAGCGACTGTTTACTAAAAACACAGGTCCGTGCGAAGACGGGTAAGTCGATGTATACGGACTGACGCCTGCCCGGTGCTGGAAGGTTAAGAGGACCTGTTAGACCCCTTTTGCGGGTCGAAGCGGAGAATTTAAGCCCCAGTAAACGGCGGTGGTAACTATAACCATCCTAAGGTAGCGAAATTCCTTGTCGGGTAAGTTCCGACCTGCACGAATGGCGTAACGACTTCCCTGCTGTCTCAACCACAGACCCGGCGAAATTGCAGTACGAGTAAAGATGCTCGTTACGCGCGGCAGGACGAAAAGACCCCGGGACCTTCACTATAGCTTGGTATTGGTGTTCGGTTCGGTTTGTGTAGGATAGGTGGGAGACTGTGATGCCTCAACGCCAGTTGGGGTGGAGTCGTTGTTGAAATACCACTCTGATCGTATTGGACATCTCAACCTCGGCCCGTGATCCGGGTTAGGGACAGTGCCTGGTGGGTAGTTTAACTGGGGCGGTTGCCTCCCAAAGAGTAACGGAGGCGCCCAAAGGTTCCCTCAGCCTGGTTGGCAATCAGGTGTTGAGTGTAAGTGCACAAGGGAGCTTGACTGTGAGACTGACAGGTCGAGCAGGTAGGAAACTAGGGACTAGTGATCCGGCACCGGCTTGTGGAAGCGGTGTCGCTCAACGGATAAAAGGTACCCCGGGGATAACAGGCTGATCTTCCCCAAGAGTCCATATCGACGGGATGGTTTGGCACCTCGATGTCGGCTCGTCGCATCCTGGGGCTGGAGTAGGTCCCAAGGGTTGGGCTGTTCGCCCATTAAAGCGGCACGCGAGCTGGGTTTAGAACGTCGTGAGACAGTTCGGTCTCTATCCGCCGCGCGCGTAGAAACTTGAGGAAGGCTGTCCCTAGTACGAGAGGACCGGGATGGACGTACCTCTGGTGTGCCAGTTGTCCCGCCTGGGGCATGGCTGGTTGGCTACGTACGGAAGGGATAACCGCTGAAAGCATCTAAGCGGGAAGCCTGTTCCAAGATTAGGTTTCTTTTGAGGTCCCCTATAGATGATGGGGTTGATAGGCCGGATCTGGAAGCATCGTAAGGTGTGGAGGTGACCGGTACTAATAGACCAAACACTCAACACACAAAGTGTGAGTTACAGGGTTTTTGCTCGCGTCCGTTATTCAGTGTCTGGCATGACACCACCCACCCAAAGTTGTGGTGGGGATGGGTTGTTGCCTGGTTTTTGTCGGTGGTGTTAGCGGTGGGGTCACGCCCGGTCCCATTCCGAACCCGGAAGCTAAGTCCACCAGCGCCGATGGTACTGCACTCGGGAGGGTGTGGGAGAGTAGGTCGCCGCCGGCATAA
>NZ_KV799333.1:0-1598 GCF_001809925.1 Corynebacterium sp. HMSC064H12
CCATTTTTGACATAAACGCAGTCAGTAACTCGCATCCACCCAACGCCATCAGCCATAAACGCAGTCAGTAACTCGCACTGGGGTAAGTGGCGAAAGGTGCCCACCGGCGACGCACCGCCCAGACACGCTTTTCCGACTTTCCTAGGGCTTGGATTATTTTCTGTCTGTTTTTGTCTTCTTCGGGTTAAACGACAAAATGTGTGTCTGGCTCGGCGTGTCGCGCGGGGGTTAGATTTGGCCTTTCTGGATGCCGATTGAGTGGGTGTAGTCGGTGTCGATAGCGTTGTCGTAGAGGGCTGGTCGTCCTGTTTCGTGGTCGGCTTGGTTCTCGTGTTGGGTCAGGGTGGAAACTTTGGCGAGTTGGTCCTGGCCCCAGTTGGACTGCCTGGCGATTCGTGCTGGATCGTCGGGCAGTTCGGTTTTTAAGTAGAGCCACCAATCCAGCATTCGGCGTTGTCGTTCGCCTGATCTGCCGCGGTGTGTTCTGGCAAGTAGTTTGATCTGGGAGTTGATGCCGCCTTCAAGGCTGTTGGTGGTGGATTTAATCCGGTTTTTCTCCAGCACACCTTCTGGTGGGGTGAGGTAGACAAACAGCAGTTCGGAGCGCCAGAGGTGGTTGAGGCTGTTGTAGGCCTTGCGCACGTTGTGATGTGTCCACGTGCGGGTCCATGTACCTGTTTTAGGGTCTTTGACCGTGGTTTTCTCGTCCATCCAGGAACGGTAGATCGTGGAGAATTCGTGCAGTTGTGCACCCCATGCTGCTGCTTGGTCCAGGGTGGTGATCCGGGTCAGTTTCAGCGCCAGTCGGTAGATGGTGCGCCCGGCATCAGTCCGGGGCCGTGAGGTGGTGTAGCGGCGTACAACGCGTTGGGCGTGGACGAGGCAACGCTGGATTTTCGTGGTGGGCCAGCACTTTTTGATCGCGCTAAACGCTCCCTGGCCGCCATCGATAACGGCGATAAGTGGGGCTTCGATGCGCTCGAGAAGTCGTTGGTAGTCGCGCGTGGTTTCGTGTTTGCACCAGTGCCAGGCGATGACATGGTCGATAGTTGCGGCAATGATCAAACAGCCGCCGGCGGTATATGTGCCGTCTAGAAACACCTGGTCGTAAACCCGCCCGATATGTCCGATGGTGGGATCTGGTACGTCAACGAGCCAGAAGGGTTCGAAGCGGCGTTGCAGTGTGCGCGGTGAGCATCCCACACGACTGGCAACGGTATCGAGGCTGGCGCCAGTGGTCAGGTGGTCAATGAAGGCGGCAAAAACCGTGGAATTGGTGATGTCGCTGCGGCGCTTCACACTCGACGCGCCGCAGTGTTTGCATCGCCACCTCGTAGTTCCTTTGCTGGTAGTGCCGTTGCGTTTCATCTCATCGCCGCAGTGGCAGCGTGGTTGGTTCTTTGACATTGCGACACCACACCACGCCGCGTGTAGCACATCACTGCTGCCACACCGCGGATTTACCGTCCCGGAGCCAAATATATGCTCCCGGAGCATATATTTCTCTGAAACCTAGAGGTCAACCACTACAAATCACCGAATCCAGACACACTTTCTGTCGTTTAAGGGTTAAGTAAAGAAAAGTGTGTCCGCATGCC
>NZ_KV799334.1:0-1545 GCF_001809925.1 Corynebacterium sp. HMSC064H12
GCCGAGCGGACACACTTTTTGCTACTTAACCCGCGGAGCCCCTCAAGCATGTGCAGGATTTCGCGGTTGGTCACTTCCCCCAGAAGCTCACCAATGTCAGCGTATCGACGATATACGGTCGGACGCGAAACTCCTGCCTTGCGAGCAATTTCTGCAATCGAAGTCCTACGCAAGCCCACAGTCATTACGCTTTCGCGCGCAGCGGCAATGATGACATCATCGACGGATGGTTTCTGTGCCGCAGTGGTGCTTTGAGCAGCGTCGCCAACACGCCTCGTCTCATCCATGTAACTATTTCTCCCGTTGGAATCCGAACTCAGAAGTAATTTTATCAGGCAAATAGGTCGATTTAGTTCATGCCCCGTTGTCCAATTCTAAGATCTTACTTTCCAGTTAATTTCGTTTCCCCCACAATTCGCTCCACAAACCACACGGCAATCCACACGCCCGACCACAGCACAATCCACATCGCTAAGCTGGGCGTAGTCAGCGTGTGCCCCACAGCCCAGTCCGGGCACAAAATAAGGCGCACTGCAGAATCATGCCGAATCTCAGCGAAAGGTGAAATCATGGCTCAGCCCGATCCCGACCTCCAGCTCTCCCCTGAGCTCGACCGCATCGTGTGGATTGACTGTGAGATGACGGGCCTCGAACCCGAGCGCCACGTCATTGTCGAAATCGCGGCTCTCGTCACCGATGCCAACCTCAACGTCCTCGGGGAAGGCGTGGACATCGTCGTGCACGCGTCCGAGACCGAATTGGCGCAGATGGATGATTTCGTCACCAAGATGCATGCGAAGTCCGGCCTGGATCAGGAAATTCGCGACAGCAAGACTAATGTCGCCGACGCCGAACAGGCTGTTTTGGACTACATCCGTCAGTGGGTTCCCGAGCCGCGCACCGCCCCACTGGCAGGCAACTCGATTGCCTCCGACCGCAAGTTCATCCACCGCTACATGCCAGAGCTCGACCAGCACCTGCACTACCGCATGATTGATGTCTCTTCCTTCAAGGAACTTGCCCGCCGCTGGTACCCCCAGGTCCTCAAGGGCGCTCCAGAAAAGGGTCTCGCTCACCGAGCTCTTGCAGATATCAAGGAGTCGATCCGCGAGCTGGACTACTACCGCCGCGCCATGCTTCTGCCCCACCCCGGCCCCGAAGGCGACGCTATTTCTGCCGCAAGCAAGGAATCGACGGAAAAGTACGGTGAGATTCGCGGCTAGCTCGCTTTACGACGACCCAAACCCCACCCTTTCCCAAATTTATCCGGATTGACCTGCCGTTTTTGTTTCCAGCCAAGTGTGGGCTACCATATAGTTCGCTGCAGAGATGAGCTGAGAAACAGCTTTCTCAATGCGGTAATGGTGACTGTAGTTCAGTTGGTAGAGCACCAGGTTGTGATCCTGGGTGTCGCGGGTTCGAGTCCCGTCAGTCACCCCAAGTAGAACCCTCGGCCAGGTTTTTCCGGGCCGAGGGTTTTTGTGTTTCCGCCTTAGCAACTGCGTTTATGGTGGGTTAAGTAAAGAAAAGTGTGTCTTTTCCGGG
>NZ_KV799335.1:0-129301 GCF_001809925.1 Corynebacterium sp. HMSC064H12
CGCGCCCCGTGAGGGGGCACCATCACGGTAACGGGGGAGGGGGTAATTTCAGTGAATTTAGCCTTGCGTAAGGCGATAAGCATTGCCTAACCTAAGGCTGTTTTAGGTGGTGTTCCCGATCGGGAACCGGCAACGGAAGCGAGGCGGCGACGATGAACGGAAAACGTGGATCGACCGGAGAGCCCCTCTCCGGAGAGGGAGTCGGGGACGCGGTGGCGTCGCAGACGGATGACGGGCGGTTGGTGCACGTCGCACCGGTCGCAGCGGGTGGCCGACCATCCACCCGCGACATGCTCGTCGCCGCCGCGATCGGCGTTGCGGGGTCTCTCATCATCGTGCCCCTGACCTACCTGCAGGTGTTCGCCGGCATCGCCCACGTTTATCTCGTCGCGGCGACGCTCGGGTTGTGGTTCCTGCAGTGCGTTGTTCCCCTCATCGTCGTCCGCAAGCTTGGCGCGAGCCTCATCGCGTGCCTTGCCATGGGCGTCGTGTCCGCGGCGACCACCCCGTTCGGCGTCGCCGCAATCGGGGCGCTGATTATGGAAGGATTGCTCATCGAGCTTCCGTTCATGGTCACCCTGTACCGGCGGTGGACGCGTCCCCAGTTCGTGGCCTCGGCGATGTTGTTCTCCGCGCTGATGGGAACGATGGCCCCGCGCGCAGTCGGCGTCGACTCGCCGACCACGCCCATGACCCTGATCAGCTTCGCCGTAGCCTTGGCATCGAGCTTGGTGTTTTTGGTCCTGGGCTTTGCCGTCGCAAAGGGGCTTCGCAGCCGCGGGGTCACCCGGTGACCGGCGGAGCACCCGCGTGCGCCGGTGCGACACGCGGGACGGCCCCGGCCCGGTTACGGGTTAGTGGTGCAGGTGTGCGGCACGCCGATGGGCGATGGGCACCCGACATGGTGGATCTCTCCTTCGATTTCGGCACGATCAACGCCATCACGGGACCCGTGGGATGCGGAAAGACGAGCCTGGCCCACCTCATCGCTGGACTGATCCCCTCGCACATCCCCATCGACCATGCCGGATTCGTGCACATCATCGATGCCGACGGCACCGAACGCCCCGTGGACGGGGACCGGGTCACCTTCGTCGGGCAAGACCCGGCGACGCAGGTGCTCACGCTCCGAGTCGTCGATGACGTGGCCATGGCCCTCGAGTTTTCCCTCGTGGAAGCCGGTATCGTCGCCAAGCGATCAGCCGAGGCTCTATCGGAGGTCGGGCTGTCAGAGCTCGCGGAGAAGGATCCGTGGGCTTTGTCGGGCGGGCAACGCCAGCGGATGGCCATCGCCGGTGCGGTGGCCAGGGCGCCGGAGGTCATGATCTTCGACGAGCCCGCGGCCCACGTCGACGAGGACGGTCGCCGGTCGCTGTTCGCCGCCATCCGTGATTTGCGGGCCCCGGGGCGCGTTATCCTGCTCATCGAGCACGACCTCCGCCCGTTCGACGGGTGGGTCGACACGGTGACGGTCCTCGATGCGGACGGGAGCGTCGCCGCCCACGGAGCGCCGGATGGCATCGCGGTGAAGGGCATTGCGACGACGGCCGCGACCGCCGGAACGCCGGACGCCAGTACGCCGGGCACGGGGGCGCCGGACCGTCCCGATCCGGAATCGGAGGCGGATGCCGTTCCACTGCTGGCCTTGACCGGAACCCACGTGGCCCGAGGCGGGGAGAGGATCCTGAACGGGGCCGATCTGACACTGGAACGGGGCGAGATTCATGCCCTAGTCGGTGCCAACGGAGCCGGTAAGTCCACCTTGCTGGCGGTGCTGTCGGGCCAGATGACGGCGGGAGCGGACCTCCGGATTGACGGCGCGTCCGCCCGGCGCGTGCCCGACGCCTTCGCGTCGTTGGCGTTCCAGAACCCCGAGCACCAGTTCACCCGCGCGACCGTCGCCGCGGAAATCGACTCCGCGCTGGCCGGCACGGACCCGCACGGACCACTCGGCGCCGATGAGCTGCGGAAACTGCGGGAAGCCCTGTGCCCCCGGGCACTTGACCCCGTCTCGCCGTTCGTCCTGTCGGGCGGACAGAAAAGACGGTTGGGCATCTTCCTGGCGGTGGCGGCCAATCGCCGTTTGCTGCTTCTCGACGAGCCGTTGGCGCACCTGGATTCGCCGAGCTCGCGCATCGTACTGGATGCCCTAGCGGAATACGCCGGGGCCGGCGGAACCGTTGTGTTCACGTGCCACGACCGCCGTGCCGCGCGAACGTGGGCGGATCGGGCGAGCATCGTCGCCGAAGGGAAGGTCGCCTGGTCCGGTCCCGCAGCCGACGTGCCGGCTTCCCCGGAGTCGTCCCGGCGGGATCGTGCACTGCCCGCGGCCGGCGCACGGACGTCCTTGGACGAAAGCCCCTGGACCAGTGGATCCGCCGCTCGAAGGCGCGCGGGGTTGAACGCCATCACGATTGTCGCGGCGGTGATGCTCGTCCTCGTCGCCGGGCTGCTCTACGGCGGAGACGCCGTTCTCGCCCTGACGGTGGTCGCGTTCCTCGCACTCGCTGCGATCGCGGAACGCGACGTTCGGGCGACGGCGGGGAAGGTCCTTCTCGTCCTGTTAATCGGGGTGTTCTTCGGCCTGCTCGGGTGGCGCTCCGAGTTCTACGGAGGTGGGGATGCGGCGGAGGCCGTCCGCCACGGCATCCATCACGGACTGCTGCTGACGGCCGTGTTCGCGGGGACGGTCCTGGTCTCCGCGTGCATGCGCGTCGAGGAGCTTTTCGACGCCATGGTGCAACGCCTCCGGGTGCCCTACACATGGTGCACCATAGCGATTTCCGGGGTGAGCATCGCGGCGTTCCTGCGCAGCGAAATCCCCCATCTGACATGGGCGATTAGATTGCGCTCAATGCGACCGGGGCAGTCTTTCCGCTCCGGCTTCATCCGCGCGACGACGCCCGCGCGCATCGCCTTTCCCCTGTTCGTCAGCGCCGTGCGCTGCGCCGAAAAGCTGTCCCTGACCCTGGCGATGCGCAACTTCGGCCGCCATCCGCGGCGCACCTTCCGCACCGATTACCCCTGGCGAGTGCGTGACGGGTTCGTGGCCGCAGCGTCCGCCGCGGCCTTCGTCGCCGCCCTGGTGTCCGCAGTGACTTGACGGGCACCCGGAACCGGCGGGTCCCGGGCCCGCGAGCGTTTCCGAGCTTGTGCGGAGACGCGCCCCACCCAGTTTCGTCACCCTTTCAACCCTTCAGACACATCCGCCGGGTCACGCCATGCGGCCCGGTCCGCCCGGCACCGGCATGGCGCCGACAACCGAAAGAGGTACCAATGAACACGATCCGGACCATCAGCGACGTGCTTCGGGACAAGGCCGATGAGACGAAAAAGGGGATCACCTTCGTCGAGAATCGGCGGGACGTCTTCGTCCCGTATGGCCGGGTCCATGCGGAGGCGGTGGCGGGCCCGGTTGACGTCGACAGGGTGCGGACGCTCTCGGACATGATGCCCGGGGCCCCGATCCTGGTCGACGAACGCAGTCACACGCTGCTCACCGGCGCAAACGGTGCCGTGGTCGTGGGCGAGGACCGGCTGCTCGACGTGTCCATCGTCAATGACGCTGCCGCGGAACCGGGTGCGGCGATGCCGGGTGATGCTGAATCGGACTTCTCTCAGGCGGGGGACGTGGATTCCGGGGATGGCTCCGGGGCGGTCCCCGCGTTCCCGGTGCGAGGTGGGACGGCCGGCGAAGCCCTTATCCAGTTTTCGTCCGGCTCCACGGGATCGCCAAAGGGCGTCATCGTAACCAACGAGTCCGTGCTGAACGGTCTGCGCGCGACGATCCCACGCCACGCACACCGGTACGAGAACAAGATGCTCACGTGGCTACCTTTGACCCACAACCTTTCGCTGATCGGCTTCCACGTCTACGCCCTTTTTTGTGGTTACGACCAGGTGTTGCTGCCGGTTTCCGAGGTGGTCGCCGATCCCCCGAGGTGGTTCGAGGCCGTGACCAGGCACCGGCCGAAACGACCGTCGTCCGGGCGACCGGCCCGGGTTCCTACAAAATGACCGCGGCGATTGCTGCCGCCACCGTTGTGGCGGTCGCGGGGAAGCCGGTCGCGCCGGGGTGCCGGGATCTCGTCGGCCACCCCCGGCTCCTCGAACCGGTCCTCGCCTTCGCCCGCGATGCTGGCATCCATATCGAGGTGCCGCATGACAACCCGACCACGGGGCCGCTGCCGACAGCGGCCCACTGCGATACCAAAGGAAAGGGGAAACGATGACGGATCAAGCTGAACGAGGTGCGGCGATTGTCGTCCGCGACCTCACGAAGAGCTACCCGATTGCGGGCAAAGCGGGCACCCCGCCCGAAGGCGGGGCAGGTGCCCCGCCGGCCGGCGGCCGCAAGGGAAAGCGCGGTGCCCGGATGCGCAAGCATGTGCTCGACGGCGTGAGTTTCACCGTGCCCACCGGGGCGATCGTGTCGTTCCTCGGCCACAACGGTGCAGGCAAGACCACCCTCATCCGAATCCTGTCGACGCTCATCACCGCCGACTCCGGCGAGGTGAGCATCTTCTCGCGCGATGTGAAAGAGGACCCGGCGGGCGTGCGCGCTGACATTGCCACCACCGGCCAATTCGCGGCGATCGACGAGAACCTCACCGGCCGGGAGAACCTGGAGTTCTTCGGGCGGCTGCGCGGACTCGACCGCGCCGCCGCGGCCGCCCGCGCGACGGAACTGCTCGCGCAATTCTCGCTCGCGGACAGTGCCTCGACGCTGGCGTCGGCCTATTCGGGTGGCATGCGGCGCCGCCTCGACATCGCCGCGTCGCTGTGCGTCGTGCCCAGGCTGCTGTTCCTCGACGAACCCACGACGGGGCTGGACCCGGTCAGCCGCGAAGAGCTGTGGGGCTTCATCCGGCAACTGCGGGACGACGGAATGACCCTGGTGCTGACCACCCAGTACCTGGAAGAGGCGGAGGCGCTGGCAGACCACGTCCATCTGCTCAAGGATCGCCGCATCGTCGCCAGCGGAACGCCGGAGGAATTGCGCCGCGACTTCGGGTCGCACGTGCTCCGCGTGTCCTTTGCCACCGCCGCCGAGGCGGAGGCGTTCGCCCGCTGCCTCGGGGGAACGTGCCTGGACGGCGCCCGCGTCGCGGGGAAGTCGGTGTCCCTCGACGTCGACCCCGGACCGCGGGTCCTCGAGGCGGTGGCGCAGGCGATGGAGGCCTCGGAAGCGTCGCCGGATTCGCTGAGCGTGTCGCCGCCCACCCTCAACGAGGTGTTCATATCGATGAACGCAGGGGGTGCGGCGCGATGAGTGCGACGTCGGTCGCGGCGTTTCTCCGTCGGGATCTGCTGCTGTTGCGACGCAACACCGCGTCGCTGATCTCCATGTTCGTAGTTCCGCCGCTCTTCCTGCTGTGCCTGTACGCGGTGTTTGGGTACTCGGCGGGGCAATCCGGCTTCGGGTACCTGCGTTTCGTGCTCGGCGGCTGCCTGTTCCAGGCGGCGATGTTCACCGCCGCGGCGTCGGCGATGGCGGTGGGACAGGACGTCGAGTCCGGGCTCGTTGACCGCGTGCGCGTGTTGCCCGGGGCCACAGGCGGCTATGTCGCCGGCAGGCTCGCCACCGATGTGCTGCGGATGTCCGCGTCGATCGCGGCGCTGCTGGTCGTCGCGTGGTCCTGCGGCCTCGACATGGCTATCGGTGACGTCGCGTGGACTGTCCTGTGGTCGCTGCTCGCCGCGGCGGTCCTGTCCCTGGTCACGGACGGGGTGATCCTGATGGTGCCCGCCCCGGTGTCGACGGCCTCATCGATCCAGGCGCTGGAAATGCTGCTGCTCATGTTCTCCACCGCGTTCATTCCGGCGACCGCTTTGGACGGCTCCCTTCGCGACGTCGTGCGCCACATGCCTTTTTCGCCGGTGATCGAGGTGATTAGGGCGGCGTCCCCGGACGCCTTCCCGGATCGCGCCGGGGAAGAGGCCGCCCTGTGGCTCGGTGTCGCGGCGGTCGCCGGAATCGTCCTGTTCATCCGCCGGTTCACCTCGAGGAGCGAATCATGATCGGCCCCATCTTCGTGCATCTGCGGCGCATTGCCCACATTTGGCTGCGGCGCCCCGACTTCTGGTTCATGACGTTCATTGCTCCGCTCGTGTACCTGTTCATCGTCAACCGCATGTTCGGTGGCCTGGTCAGGCAGCTCACCGGAGAGTTCGAACTCCCGAACGCGGTCATCCTGGTCGTGACGGCGTGGGCATTCATCCTGGCCATCACGGGATCGTCCACCGTGTTCGTTGAACGCAGCAATGGCCTCCACGAGCGGTTGATCACCATGCCGGCGCCGTACGCGGCCGTGCCGGCCGCACGGATCATCGCCGAGTTTATCCGGATCATGGCGATGACGGCCGTCGTCGTGGCGGTGGCCGCCTTGCTTTCCGACAGCCCCCCTGAGGCGTCCTGGTGGTGGAGGATCGCGATGACCGGCGCGATGGTTGCCGCGGCGGCCGCATGCACCGGCACGTACATCGCGTTCTCCATCACCAGCCCCCAGGGCTCCGTGGCCCTCATCCCGTTAATCATCGTTGCGATGTTCGTCAACACGGTGCTCATGCCCGCCGACCACTTCCGTCCTCTCCTGCGCGGAATCGCCGGGCACACCCCCGTATCCGCGGCCGGCGAGGCCGTCAACGGCACCGGGGCTGCGGGTCTGGTGGTCTGCGCGGCCTGGTTCTTAGGCATCGCCGTGCTCGCGGCGTGGGGCATCGCCGTGAAAACGAGGCCGGGGGAGTCTGCATGACGGGCACGTCCACGGGGGCATCGCCGCCGACGACGGCCCGCGAACCCGAGCACCTAACCCGAAACCGCCGCGTGGACGCGGCCCACACACCCCGGAGACAGAACCAGATGAAGTCGATTGCCCAGATCGTCCAGAACAACCGCAGACTCCTCGCGGCCTACCAGGACAAGGTCCAGCCGAGGTTCCTCAGCCGCTATGCGCGTGAACCGATGGACGCCGCCGCCGTCGAAGGGCTCGGGGCCCGGACGGAATTCCACGTCGCCGACGTCCTCGCGCCGCTCGCGGGAGAGACCGGCGGGGCCGATGAAATCTGGGTGTGCGGCGCGCTCCACCAAATGAAGGATGCGGGTGCCGCGCTCGGCAGGGTCGCCGGGCTGCTCGCCGACGACGGCATCGCTTACGTGCAGACGTTCGCCGAGGATCCCGACGTGAACGAGCGGGTCGACATGGCCATCATGGCGAAGATGGGCCACCGGGTGTTCCGGGACAGCGAGCTCGAGGACCTCGCCGAAGCCAACGGGCTGAAGCTGGGCGGAGCCTCACACGCCGGCATGGTGTACTTCTGTACTCTCACGAAGAAAAGCGCAATCGGGGAGGCGGGCAAGTGAGCGCCGTGGACGGGACTGTAGGCCCGTGGTCACTGCTCGCCCCGATCCGGACACGGATGCGTGCGGTGGTCGCGTTATCCGTCCTGTCGTCGGTGGCTACCGTCGCTTCTCTGGTCGGCATCATCGACATCGCGATGACGTACCCGGAGGCCCCGGAGCATCGGACGTGGTTGGCCGTGGCTATCATCGTCGTCGCCGCAACGGTGCGCATGGCCGCGGACGGCGCCGCCGGCATGCTCTCGCACCGGGCGGATAACGACCTGCAGCTCCACCTTCGGCGCCGGCTGGTCGCCCAAATCCGGAAGTTGCCGCTGGGCTGGCTGGACGCCCGGCGCTCGTCGGGAATCATCGGGTCGGTTGAGAAGGACGTCGCGGCTATCCACCAGCTCATGGGCCACACCGTCGGTGAGACCGTGGTGGCGGTGCTGGTTCCCATGCTTTCCCTCATCGCGCTCGTTGCGGTGGATTGGCGGATTGCGGCGGTGGCGGTCGTCCCGGTGCTGGTCACCTTCGCCCTGATGGGCGTGATGATTTCGCGCGGAGCCGGTCTTCAGCGCGACTACGAGCGAGCCTCCGAAGGAGTGACGGCCGCGGTCATCGAGTTGGTGCGAGGTATCTCAGTGATGAAGTCCTTCGGACGCGCCAACCAGGGCGCGGGTCGCTACGATGCCGCGGCGCTGTCGTTCGTCCGTGCGTGGTCTGCCTGGTCCCGGCAGTCGAACATCTATCTCGGGGTCATCGACGTGGTGACGTCCCCGATCACAGTCCTCGCAGTGGTGTGCGGGGCCGGCCTCGCTCTGAGGGACGCCGCGGGCGGCCTACCGGAGGGGCTCGTCGCCGGGCTGGTTCTCGGCCTTGGACTCTCCGCGGCGATCGTGCGGGTGGCCATGAACTCCGAACCCATCATCGCGGGGATCGCTGCCCTGAAGTCCATCGCGGAGGTGCTGGGCACGCCGCCGATCGTCGAGCCCGCCGATCCGGTGCCCGCGCGCGGAGGCGCGCTCGAGGCCCGGAACCTGGTCTTCTCCTACGGCGATGGGCCGCGGGTCCTCGACGGGATGTCCGCGACGTTCGAACCGGGGACCCTCACTGCGCTGGTGGGGTCCTCCGGTTCCGGAAAGTCCACCGTCGCCCGGCTGTTGGCGCGTTTCTACGACCCCGTTGAAGGCTCGGTGCTGCTGGGCGGCGCCGATCTTCGCGACATCGCCGTGCGTGACGTGCACCGCTCGGTGTCGGTGGTGTTCCAAGATCCGCAGTTGCTCACGCTGCCGTTGCGGGAGAACATCCGGCTGGCCAGGAGAGACGCCACCGACGGCGAAATCATGGCGGCCGCGAAGCTCGCGAACCTCGATGCGGTCATCGCGGCGCTGCCGAAGGGCCTGGATTCGGTGGTCAACGTCGACGTGACCTTTTCCGGTGGTGAGGCGCAGCGCGTGGCCATCGCGAGGTCGATCGTCACGGACGCGCCGGTGCTCATCTTCGACGAGGCAACCGCTTACGCGGATCCGGCTTCCGAGGCCCTCATCCAGTCCGCAATCGAGCGTTTGGCCCGTTCACGGACGGTGATTGTGATCGCGCACAGGTTGAGCACGATCCGCAACGCCGACCGCATCCTCGTTCTCGACGGGGGAGCGGTCGCGGAGGCGGGTACCCACGACGAGTTGCTTGCGCGCGGTGGCCGCTACCGGGATTTGTGGCGCGCGTTCGCGCTCGACGACGAACCATCCGCCCCGCGGGGCACTGAATTAGACGATGAAAAGGCGGGGAACCGATGATTCGGGACTTGTGGTCGATGACGGATCGGCGCTCGAGAATGACGCTGGCGTGGCTCATTGCGTTGGCCGCGCTTGCCGCGCTGGCTCAGGGAGCGGCGTTCGTCGCGCTGCTGCCGCTGCTGTCGGCTCTGGCCGAGGGAGATGATGCGACGGCGTGGCGTTTCACCGGCGTCATCGCCGGCCTCGCGGCCGCCCATGCGGTGCTGTCTCTCGCCGCGGGGACGGTCGGCAGGGCGAATTCCGCAGCGGTGCTGTCGTCCCTACTGCGTTCTCTGGGCGAACGCGTGCTGACGTTGCCACTCGGGTACGTCACCAAGTCCACGGCCGGCCGCTTTTCGGAGATGGCATCGTCGGGTATCGCGTTCGCGGCGTCCGTGCCGCACGTGATCCTGCGGCCTGTCATCGCCGCGGCGGTTGCGCCGACCGTCATCGCCTTCGGAATTCTGGCGGTGGATTGGCGCGTCGGTTTGGTTCTCGTCGCGTCGGCGCCGGTGATCTTCTTCGCCTACCGGGCCATTGGTCGCGTCGGCGGGGAGTCGGACGAAGCGCATGCTGACGCCGTCGCTGCCGTCTCCGGCAGGCTGATCGAGTTCACCCGCTGCCAGCAGGCGATTCGCGCCGCGGGCGACGGTTCGGCGGCGGACGCGATGGTGGATGAGGCAATCCGGGCCCAACACGATGCGTTCGCGAAGGCGACGTCGACGCAGGGGGCGGCCATCGGACGGCTGGGTTCGGTCGTCCATGCGGTGTTCACGGCGGCGGTGATAGTCGCCGTGGCAGTCGCCGCGACGGGCGGGATGGCGCCGGCGCATTTGGCGCCGATGCTCATCGTGGTCGTCCAGTTCACCGGACCGATCACCACGGCGGGAGCGTTGTCCGGCGGTTTCGGTGCGGGCCGCAACACGTTGGCTGCGTTGCGTGACCTGCGGGCAATCCCCGCCCTTCCCGAACCTGCCGCACCGGAGCTGCCCGACGGGCATGACGTAGAGTTCCGCGACGTGAGCTTCGGGTACGGGGATAAGAAGGTTCTCGACGGCGTCAGCTTCCGTGCCCCTCAGGGAGCGCTGGTTGCCGTAGTGGGACCGTCGGGGGCGGGCAAGACGACGGTCATGCGGCTGCTGTCGCGTTTTCATGATCCGGACTCGGGGGAGGTCCTCATCGGCGGGGTACCCTTGCCTCGGATTGGCACCGACGGCGTGAACTCGCTGGTGACCCCGGTGTTCCAGGAGACGTTCCTTTTCGACGCGTCCGTGCGGGACAACGTGGTCTTCGCCGATCCCGGATTCGGTTCCGAGCCCGGTGACGGGGATCGCTTGCGCGAGGCCGCCCGGCGTTCCGGGGTGGACCGCATCGTGGAGCTGCTGCCTTCCGGGTGGGATACCCCGGTGGGGGAGGAGGGGACGCTGCTGTCGGGAGGCGAGCGGCAGCGCCTCGCCATCGCCCGGGCGCTTCTGAAGGATTCCCCGGTGGTGCTTCTCGACGAGCCGACGTCCTCGCTGGATGCGGCCACTGAGCGGGCGATCGTCGGCACGATGGAGGCGTTGCGCGGCGATCGCACCGTGATTGTCGTCGCCCATCGCCTGCACACCGTTCGCGATGCCGACCTCATCGTCGTGCTTTCGGAGGACGGGACGGTCGCAGAACGGGGCACGCACGATGAATTGCTGGCGAAGGGCGGCCGCTACGCCGAGTCGTGGGCGTGCCGGACGGGGAGCTCCTCGGGCGCCTGATCCTCATCACCTGGTCGATGCCCTCACGGGCGCCCTGCCGCAGCTTCCCGAATCCCACCGCCAGGCGCTCGGTGGACAGAGCGAAAACGCCGACGAAAACGCCGAGCAGCACGAACACCGACGAGCTGTAAAGACTGAAGCTCCCGGGAACGTGAAAATAGCCCCCCCCTCCCGCTTCTGCTACCGCCCGTGAATCTGGTTCTGCGCAATCTCCAGCCCGTGGCTGGCGATTAGCTCCACCGCCTCCGCCGCAGTGGGCAGAGTGAAAGCGAGCTCCTCGCGTTCCTTAGCATTGAAGTTACGCAGCACGTAGTCCGCCGGATCTTGGCGGCCCGGAGGACGGCCAATGCCAATGCGCACGCGCATGTAGTCCTTCGTGCCCAACGACTTCGTGGTCGAGCGCAGGCCATTGTGGCCATTCTCGCCCCCGCCGCGCTTGAGGCGCACCACGCCCGGGTCCAGGTCCAGCTCATCGTGGACTACCACGACGTCGGTAGGTGCGACGTTGAAGAACTTTGTCAGCGCCGCGACCGGTCCACCCGACAGGTTCATGTACGTCCGGGGCTTAGCCAGAATCACCTGCCGCTCGCCACCGTCGGAAGTCTTGAACCGAGTCTGGACTATCTCAGCATTCGACTTCTTGTGCACGCTAAACGACGACGGCATCGGAGAAGTGCGGCTGGCTAGTTCATCTAGCACCAGATGCCCGACGTTATGGCGGGTGAGTTCATATTTGGGCCCAGGGTTGCCGAGCCCCACGACAAGCAAAGGTGTGGTGGAGGCGTTCATGAGTTCAATCTTGGCACACAGCGCGCGGTCTGTTGGCTTCGGGGAGTTTCAAGAACAAAAAAGGGACGGACCAGAGTGTCCGTCCCTTTTTTTACTTAGCTGTGGTAGCTAGGCCTGCGAGTTCATAATTACTCAGCGGATTCCTCAGCTGGCTCATCCGGGGTCTCAGCCTCGCCCATGCCCTCGATGTCGGCATCGACGTCACCAGCCGGCTCTTCCTCCGGCTCGACAATGTTGAAGATGAGAAGGTCAGCGTCGTCGGTGAGGACCAGGCCCTCCGGCAGGGTAACGTCGCCGGCGTGAACCATGGTGCCGACCTCTGCACCCTCGACGGAGACCTCGATCTCTTCCGGAATAGCCAGAACCGGTGCGTTGACCAGAATGGTCTCGGCATCCTGCATGAGCAGGGCGCCCGGAGCGAGCTCGCCAGTCGGAACGACCGGAACCTCAACCTCAACCTTCTCGTCACGGTGAATGGCGAGCAGGTCAGCGTGGTCGATGTCGAGGGTCAGCGGGTTCTGGTCAACAGCCTTGACCATGGACAGCTGGGACTCACCCTCGATGTTGACGTCCAGAACAGCGTTGACACCGTGGTTACGGATGACAGCGTGGAAATCCAGAGTGTCAACGAGGATGTGCTTCGGGGCATCCAGGTCAGCGCCGTAGATGACAACCGGGATGTCGCCAGCAACGCGGGCACGGCGAGCGGCACCCTTGCCGAACTCGGTGCGGTTACGAGCATCAATCTTGATGATGTTGGGCTTTGCCATGAAAATGGGCTCCTAAACGATTCGATATTGAGTCGTCGAGTCGAGCACGTGCCGCATCCATGCCACCGTGGGCGCAAAAGTTGGGCTGCGAGCGTCGCGTCGATAACGGCAACCACCTACTGTGGCCGCCCTCGCCGAGACTTACCGGAGAAATTGTAGTGGACTAACAGGTCAAACAGCAAACCCCGCCACCACCAGCAAAACTAGGTTGCTGGTCGCGGCGGGGTGCCCGTCGGCAAGCGGAAAGAACTTATGCCTGACCCTCGAAGAGGGTGGTGACGGAACCGTTTTCGAAGATCTCGTGGATCGTCTTAGCCAGCAGTGGTGCGATTGGCAGGACGGTCAGGTTGTCCCAGCCCTCGGTGGACTGCGGCAAGGTATCGGTGGTGATGACCTCGCGGGCACCGCACTTCGACAGGCGCTCGCGAGCTGGGTCGGAGAAGACGCCGTGCGTGGTAGCGATGATGACATCCTCAGCGCCAGCCTCACGCAGCACCTTGACAGCGCCGGCGATGGTGCCGCCGGTGTCAATCATGTCGTCGATGAGCAGACAGGTCTTACCGGAGACCTCGCCGACCACGCGGTTGGCGACAACCTGGTTTGCGACATCGACGGAACGGGTCTTGTGAATGAAGGCCAGCGGGGCGTCGCCCAGGGTGTTGGCCCACTTCTCGGAAACCTTCACACGGCCGGCGTCAGGGGAGACCACGACCAGGTTGTCCAGGGAGTAGTTCTTCTTGATGTACTCCGACAGAATCGGCATGGCGTGCATGTGATCGACCGGGCCGTCGAAGAAGCCCTGAATCTGGTCGGTGTGGAGATCCACGGAGACGATGCGGTCAGCGCCTGCGGTCTTGAGCAGATCAGCGACCAGGCGAGCGGAAATCGGCTCACGGCCACGGTGCTTCTTGTCCTGGCGGGCGTATGGGAAGAACGGCAGGATAGCGGTGATGCGCTTGGCTGAACCGCGCTTGAGCGCGTCAATCATAATCAGCTGCTCGATGAGCCACTTGTTCAGCGGTGCCGGGTGCGCCTGCAGTACGAAGGCATCGGAACCGCGGACGGATTCCTCGTAGCGCACGAAGATTTCGCCGTTGGCAAAATCACGAGCGGTCATCGGAGTCAGCTCTGTGCCGAGCTCCTTGGCAACTGCCTCGCCCAATTCCGGGTGTGCCCTTCCGGAGAAGAGCATGAGGTTCTTTTGGTTATCGATCCACTGGCCGGTCATCTGCCGTCTAGCCTTCCTGGTCTTCCTTGTTGTTGTCAGCGTTGTCAGCTACCTGCGCCGCCTGCGCTGCCTCAGCAGCAGCGGTACCTGGACGCTTCCGCTCGACCCATCCCTCGATGTTGCGCTGACGGCCACCACTGACCGCCAATGCTCCCGGAGGAACGTCGTCCTTAATAACAGTACCTGCACCTGAGTACGCACCATCACCCACGGTCACCGGAGCGATGAACATGGTGTCGGAGCCGGTGCGAACATGCGAGCCGATAACAGTGCGGTGCTTGTTGACACCGTCGTAGTTCACGAACACGCTGGAGGCACCAATGTTGGAGTGCTCGCCAATCTCCGCATCGCCGACGTAGGTCAGGTGCGGAACCTTCGAACCGTTTCCGATCTGCGCGTTCTTCGCTTCTACGAAGCCGCCGAGCTTCGCGCCGACACCGAGTTTGGTGTTCGGGCGAATGTAGGTGAACGGTCCGACCGTCGCATCCTCGCCGATCTCCGAATCGGAACCGTGTGTACGTACGACGCTGGCGCGCTTGCCGACGACCATGTTGGTCAGTGTCGTGTCCGGTCCCACGGTGGCCCCGTCGCCAATCACGGTCTTGCCGTGCAGCTGCGTGCCCGGCAGAATCGTGACGTCGCGGCCGACTTCCACCTCAACGTCAATCCACGTGGTGTCCGGGTCGACGATAGTGGCGCCCCCGCGCATAGCTGCCTCGCAGGTGCGACGGTTGAGTTCGCGGCCAAGGGTAGCCAGCTGGACGCGGTCATTGACACCGGCGACGACGGTGGCATCGGCGAGGCGGTGACCGCGTACTGAGCGGTCGGCCTCACGGGCGATGCCGATGACATCGGTGAGGTAGAGCTCGCCCTGGGCATTGTTGGTGTCCAGCTGCTTGAGAGCGTTTGCCAGGGTCTCGGCATCAAATGCGTAGACACCGGAGTTGACCTCGGTAATCTCGCGTTCCTCGTCGGAGGCATCCTTTTCCTCCACGATGCGCAGAACTTCGCCGTCGGCGTTGCGAACGATGCGGCCGTAGCCGTGCGGGTTGTCAGCAGTGGAGGTCAGCACAGTCACGGCAGCGCGTGGCTTGCGGTTGTGCTCTTCGAGCAGTGCCTGGAGCGCTTCGGAATCCAGCAGCGGAACATCGGAAGTGGTTACCAGGATGGTGCCATCGAAGTTCTGTAGCTCGGGGTGCTCCAGCGCGCACTGAACAGCGTGGCCGGTACCGTTTTGCTCGTCCTGGTGGGCAATGACGACACCGTTGGAGTGCTCGGTATCCGAAGCCCAAGTCCCGATGGCGTCGATTACCTTTTCGCGCTGGTGGCCAACGACAACAGCAATCTCATCCGGATTAATGCCCTTGGCGGCATAGAGCGCGTGCTCCAACATGGTACGACCGCCGATAGCGTGCAGCATTTTCGGCGTATCGGATTTCATTCGGGTGCCTTGACCCGCGGCGAGAATGACCACAGCGGTGGCCGAACCGTTTGACATGAAACTTGCTACTCCTCGGTCAGGGTGCATCACGGTCACGGCGGGGCGAAAAGTCACTTCTTAATTAAGGGGCCGGCCCCCCGCTTGCTCTCCCACCAGGACTCGAACCTAGAATGCCGGTACCAAAAACCGGAGTGTTGCCATTACACCATGGGAGAATGGGGCAAACGCGAAAAATTGCATGGCTGATTCGACGCTGATTCGACTCAGCCAACTCGCTTGCGCCTGCGATATACGATAGCAAGACTTTAGCCACTAATCTAAAAGCATGGCCTCCAATTCTCCGAGACGACGTATGACCGGTCCACAGCGCAAAGCTCAGCTGACAGAAGTCAGCCGTGGAATCTTTGCCGCCAAGGGGCTTGATGCCGCCTCAATGGAGGAGATCGCTGCCGCAGCTGGGGTATCAAAGCCGGTTGTCTACGAGCATTTCGGTACCAAAGAGCGGCTCTACCAGGCAGTCGTCGACCAGGAGATGAAGACCCTGGAGGCCACGATTAGGGAAGCGTTGTCCCTGGGACGCTCGCGTTACCGCATCGAACAGGCGGTGTTGGCACTGCTGACTTATGTGGAGGAAAACCCGGAGGGATTCTCCATTATTTCTCGCGACCCCGGCGTGGCGGGTGGCTATGAGACGCTGCTGAATAATGCCACTGAGTCGATTACGCCTATCCTTGCCGAGGCTTTCAAACGCGCCGGCTTCGACCCGGCCATGTCGGTGCTCTACGGAAACTGCATGGTCGGTATGGTTTCGCAGACCGCTCGCTGGTGGATGGAGAAGCGCAGTCCGGATAAGGAGACAGTGGCGGCGCACATCGTGAACCTGTGTTGGAACGGGCTGGCCGGCATGGAGGGTTCTCCGACTCTGCATGGCTCCGCTGATGTGCCAGCGGCCGCTGAGGGCGCGAAGTTCGGCGCAGGTGCCGCAGCAGACCCGATGCAGGTGGCGGAGAACGGCTAACCAGCACGCAGGGTGGATCCGGGGTGCATGGTTATATTGGGGCTATGCCAACTTCTGCGTCTTCCTCGGCGAAAGCCACACCCAGCATTCTGCCGAACCCGCTGTCGGGGCTGGAAAGCCTCGTTGTCACGGATCCTCAATTTGTCGGCGTGCTCGGGCGCATCGGCGAAGACGAGCTGGCGCTCACGGGTGCGGACGCGGTGCGTTCGCACCTTATTTACGCCATGTCTACGAAGGTGCCGGTGCTGGTCATCACGGCTACCGGCCGTGAGGCGGAGGACCTGACTGCCGAGGTCAAGTCGATGATCGGCGACCGTGTAGCTATGTTCCCCTCGTGGGAGACGCTCCCGCATGAGAAGCTTTCGCCAGCGGTGGATACCGTGGCGCAGCGTCGTAAGGCGCTTTACGACGTTCGCCGGGGCAAAGTCGACGTTCTGATTGCGGCGGTGCGCTCGTTGGTGCAGCCGATTGTGGACGACCTCGAGGCTGAAGCCAGCGCCCCCATTCACGTCCAACTGGACCGGGACTGCGAGAACCTGGTTGAGCGGCTGGTGCATCACGGCTATTCGCATGTGGACATGGTCGGCAGGCGTGGCCAGTTTGCCGTGCGTGGCGGCATCGTCGATGTTTTCCCTGCGACCGAAGAGCTGCCGGTACGTATCGAGCTCTGGGGTGACGAGGTCACCGACCTGCGCGCCTTTTCCGTCGCTGACCAGCGCACGATCTCTGAGGTAGAGGTCGACCAGCTGGATATCTTCCCGTGTCGTGCACTGCTTATCGACGACGACGTGAAGGCCGCCGCGGAGAAACTCGCCACCACGCGCTCGGGTCAGGTCCAAGAAATGCTCACCCGCATCGGCGATGGCCAGTGGGTGGAGGGCATGGAATCGCTGATTCCGCTGATTAGTCAGCATCCGATGAAGATGCTCACCGAGGTCATGCCGGAGAAAACGCATGTGCTCATGTGCGGGCCGGAGCGCATTCGCTCCCGCGCACAAGACTTGATCAGTGCAGGCGAGGAGTTTATGGCCGCAGCGTGGGAAACTGCTGCGATGGGTGGCTCGGCGCCAATCGCCACGGATGGGCTGGAGCCCAGCGCGTACCGCAGCTTGGCCTCTATCCCGATGCCCACTTCGTGGCATATTTCCCCGCCCGGCATGTTGGAGGCGGGAGTCACCGAAGATGATGTGCTGCCACTGACCTTCGAGCCTGGGCCCGCGCCACGCGGCGACTTAAAGGAAATTGGTCACCTGATGAAGCAGCTGCGCGATGCCACGGTCGCGGGGGAGCGAGTGGCGTACGTGGCGGCGACGCCCGCGGGGGCGCGTCGGCAAGCGGAAAAGTTTAGGGAAGCCGGAATTGCGACGCGCATGGCGGCGGGCCCGGAGTATCCCGAGTCCGGAAGAATTACGGTCTACCAGGGTGTTTTGCACGGTGGCCTGGTGTTCCCGCGAATCCCCGGTGGCGCGCTGACTCTGATTACCGAGCAGGACATCACAGGTAACCGCATCGCGGAAGGCGCGCTTGGTGGGCGCCGCAAGCCAGCGAAGCGCCGTGGTCAGGTGGATCCGCTGGCGCTGAAGGCCGGTGACTATGTCGTGCACGACACGCATGGCATTGGTCGGTTTGTGAAGCTCACTGAGCGCACCATCGGCACGGGCGAGGATCAGGCTCGCCGCGAGTACGTGGTGCTCGAGTACGCACCGAGCAAGCGCGGAGGCCCCTCGGACCAGCTCTACGTGCCGATGGAGAGCCTGGATTTGCTGTCGCGCTATGTCGGCGGTGAAAAGCCCGCGCTGTCGAAGATGGGCGGCTCGGACTGGAAGTCCACCAAGCGCAAGGCCCGTGGCGCTGTCCGCGAGATTGCGGAAGAGCTGGTCAAGCTCTACGCCGAGCGCCAAGCCGCGCCGGGCCACGCGTTCGCGCCGGATACGCCATGGCAGCAGGAGATGGAGGATAACTTCCCCTTCACCGAGACCGAAGATCAACTGCAGGCCATCGACGAAATTAAGTCCGACATGGAAAAGCCGGTGCCGATGGATCGCGTGCTCATCGGCGATGTCGGCTACGGCAAGACCGAGGTGGCACTGCGTGCTGCCTTCAAGGCTGTTCAAGATGGCCGTCAGGTGGCAGTGTTGGTGCCGACCACACTTCTGGCGCAGCAGCACTTGACCACTTTCACCCAACGTATGGAGGGCTTCCCGGTCACCATCCGTGGACTGTCCCGCTTCACCTCGCCGAAGGACTCCAAGGAGGTCCTCGAAGGGTTGAAGAACGGGACGGTCGACATTGTTATCGGCACGCATCGTCTCCTGCAGACCGGCGTGCAGTGGAAAGAACTCGGCCTGGTCATCGTTGACGAGGAGCAGCGTTTCGGCGTCGAACACAAGGAACACATCAAGGCGCTACGGCACCACGTCGACGTACTCACCATGTCCGCAACGCCAATTCCGCGCACGCTCGAAATGTCGATTGCTGGCATCCGCGAGATGAGCCAGATTCTCACCCCGCCGCAGGACCGTCACCCGGTGCTGACATACGTCGGCGCGCAGTCCGACAAGCAGGTCGCCGCTGCTATCAGGCGAGAGCTGCTTCGCGACGGCCAGGTGTTCTACCTGCATAATAAGGTGGAAACCATTGACAAAGTCGCCCAGACTATCCGCAATTTGGTGCCCGAGGCCCGCGTGGTAGTGGCCCACGGTCAGATGGGGGAGGAGCAGCTGGAGCGCACGGTCGATGGCTTCTGGCAGCGCGAGTACGACGTGCTGGTGTGTACCACCATCGTGGAGACCGGCCTGGATATTGCCAACGCCAATACGTTGATTGTGGAAAACGCGCACCATATGGGCCTTTCCCAGCTGCACCAGCTGCGTGGTCGTGTGGGCCGTTCCCGTGAGCGCGCCTATGCCTACTTCCTCTACCCGGAAAATCAGACGCTGACGGAGACTTCCTACGACCGTCTGTCCACGATCGCGCAGAACAATGACTTGGGTGCCGGTATGGCTGTGGCCATGAAGGACCTGGAAATGCGCGGTGCCGGAAATATCCTCGGTGCGGAGCAGTCCGGTCACATTGCCGGTGTCGGCTTCGATATGTACGTCCGACTGGTTGGCGAGGCCGTGGCCGCGCTGAAGGCAGTGGCCGATGGTGAAACTCCGGATGCTTCCGATAACGAACCGAAGGAAGTGCGGATCGATTTGCCGGTCGATGCGAATATTCCGGCCGAATATGTGTCGTCGGAACGCCTACGTCTAGAGGCGTACCGCAAATTTGCTGCCGCCAGTGCGCTGGACGATATCGACGTAGTGCTCGAAGAGCTTGTTGACCGTTACGGAACCCCACCCATTGAGGTGGAGAGACTGGCGGTTATTTCACGACTTCGAATTATTTGCCGGGAATTCGGCGTGCATGAAGTTCAAGCCATGGGTGCGCACATTAGAATAACCCCTATGGAGCTTGCTGACTCCAAGCAGGTGCGTCTCAAGCGCCTGTATCCACAGGCGACCTATCGTGCGGCAACGCGCACGGTTTCCGTCGGAATGCCGAAGGAAGGGCGAGGGTTGCGGGCAAAACCTGTCCGCGATATTGCATTGGTGCAGTGGGTAGCAGACTTCTTGACATCGATGGCGGGAATTCCACGTATGGATATCTCGCACATGGGAAAGGACTAGAAACCGTATGACTATCATCAAGCTCGATAGCCGCTTTCCAACAGCGATTCCGCTGGAAGCCGCTAGCCTGCTGACCGGTGAAGTCAGCTACACCGAAGAAGTCCCGATCCGTGTGCGCTGGGCAATCGCCGACGCCGGTGGGCACTCGGTGTCCCAGGCGGAGATTCTGGTCACCACCGATATGGAAAACGACGAGGTACTCGATCGCCTCGATGCGGGCGAGAAGGTCTACTCGGTCGAGCTGGATGATGCGCAGGACCCAGCAGCTCCGGCAGCTCAGGTTGCGGCGGCTCCCCAGCAGGACTCGGTGAAAGAACCTGAGTCAGAACCGGTTGCAGAGCCAGGGGCAGAGCCTGTTGCAGAACCGCTGACTCCGCAGGAACAGCTTGCCGCAGCTCGTCTGCCCCACGTCGTCGAGGCCGTGGACATCATGGCGGCAGCACGGCGCACGGGGCAGTGGGAAGCTCGCCAGACGCACAAGAGCCTGCTGCCGTATCTCATTGAAGAGACCTACGAGTTTGTCGACGCAGTCAACGAGGGCGGTGACATTCGTAGCGAGCTGTCAGATCTGCTGCTGCAGATCCTCTTCCACGCTGAAATCGCGGAGGACTTCGACTTCGACGATGTGGCGACCGACTTTATTTTGAAGATGCGCGCTCGTCAGCCGTACCTCTTCGACGGCACTGTGGCCGAGGGAGAGATGGTGTCGGAGGAAGAACAGGAGCGACTGTGGGCTTACGGCCGCGGACGTCCGCGCTCGAACCCGGCCACACAGCTGCCAGCTCTGACTTTGGCTGAGGAAGCCATCCGCCGCGCACGTGCACTGGGACTGTCCGATGCAGACATTCCAGTGGAGATTCTGGTCCCGACCCCGGGGCTGGAGACTGAGTCCGGTGCGGAAGAACGGACCCGACAGGCTTCACGCGCATTCCTGACTGAGCTGGCCCAGATGGAGAATCAGCAGGCCGGCAGTGCTGAGCAGTGGGCAGCGGGCAGCGAAGATAACGAAGAGGCTGAGGACTTCGGCCCGTCGGAAAGCGACAGCTAGTTTCCAGCAAAAGTGATTTCTGTCCTCGAGTTTGAGTGATTTTTACGGTCTACCCCGTAGAGTAATTCCCCATGCCTTCTAATTCTCCCTTTGATGAATACGCGCACCCCGCACCCCGCGGGGCGAAGCCGCGTGGCCGCAGTAAGGGGAAAAAGAAGTCCTCGAGAGGCTGTGGCTGCCTCGGTCTAACCTCCCTGGCGGTGCTGATCATCATTGGCACGGTTGGGGCGTTGGCTATGTTCACTGGACCCGTAATCCCGTCGTTGACCAAGAAGCCGATTCCGGATAATGTGCCGCCTGCTGCGGCTGAGCCACCGCCGATGATTGATGTCAACGCGCCCGGGCGCACCTCGGAACAGCTCCGACAGTGGGCGCAGCAGATTTCCCCGAAGACGGGTATTTCTGAGGACGCTCTCCGCGCCTACGGCAACGCATATGTGATTGCGGCAGAACAGTTCCCGAACTGCCACCTGGAGTGGAACACGCTTGCAGGACTGGGCAAAGTGGAGACTAATCACGGCACGTACTCGGGCAATTGGCTCAAGCCGGCTCATATCGGCGCCGATGGGGTAGTCAGCCCGACGATTATCGGTCCGCCGCTGGACGGCACGAGTGGGTTTGCTGAGGTTCTCGATACTGACAACGGCGAACTCGACGGTGACACAGAGTATGACCGCGCTGTGGGGCCGATGCAGTTTATTCCCGAGACCTGGCATCGTTTTGCGATGGATGCTTCTGGTGATGGCGTCGCCGACCCCAACAACATCGACGACGCAACTGCGACCACCGCACGGATGCTCTGCAGTGGGGAACGCGACCTCGCCACCCCGGAAGGGTGGGCATCTGCAATTCGCTCATATAACCAGTCTGAGCAGTACCTTCGCGATGTTCGGGACGCTGCGGCGAACTATGCGCTGAATCAGCCCGCATAGGGTGAAAAGGATTTAAGGCGAAGGTCGGCAAACCGTGCCACAATTGGAGTCATGTGCCGGAACGGTTCCGGCGGAAAGGTGACCTATGGCTGCAATCATCGAGTTGAACGCACGCGAAATTCTGGACTCCCGTGGTAACCCGACCGTTGAGGTTGAGGTGCTGTTGGAAGACGGCGCTGTGGGCCGCGCTGCGGTTCCGTCCGGTGCCTCCACCGGCGTTCATGAGGCACACGAGCTCCGCGATGGCGGAGACCGTTACCTGGGCAAGGGTGTCGAGAAGGCTGTCCGCGCTGTGCTCGAGGAGATTGAGGACGCAATTATTGGCCTCGAGGCTGAGGACCAGCGTCTGGTTGACAAGACCATGATTGAGCTGGACGGCACCGACAACAAGTCCCGCCTGGGTGCTAACGCAATCCTGGGTGTTTCCATGGCTGTTGCCAAGGCTGCTGCTGAGTCCGCTGGCCTGGATCTGTTCCGCTACGTCGGCGGCCCGAACGGTCACGTTCTGCCGGTTCCGATGATGAACATCCTCAACGGTGGCGCACACGCTGACTCCGGCGTTGACGTCCAGGAGTTCATGATTGCTCCGATTGGCGCCCCGACCTTCAAGGAAGCACTGCGCGTCGGTGCTGAGGTCTACCACGCACTCAAGAAGGTCATTAAGGACAAGGGCCTGTCCACTGGCCTCGGCGATGAGGGTGGCTTCGCTCCGTCGGTTGACTCCACCAAGGCTGCTCTTGACCTGATTGTTGAGGCAATTGAGGCTGCAGGCTACAAACTGGGCGACGATGTCGCTCTGGCTCTCGACGTTGCTTCTTCCGAGTTCTTCAAGGACGGCAAGTACCACTTCGAGGGCGGCGAGCACACCGCTGAGGAGATGGCAGCTGTCTACGCTGACCTGGTTGAGAACTACGCCATCGTCTCCATCGAGGATCCGCTGCAGGAGGATGACTGGGAGGGCTACACCACCCTGACTGCTCAGCTTGGTGACAAGGTCCAGATCGTCGGCGACGACTTCTTCGTCACCAACCCGAAGCGTCTGGCAGAGGGCATTGAGAAGAAGGCCGCTAACGCTCTGCTGGTCAAGGTCAACCAGATCGGTACCCTGTCCGAGACCTTCGAAGCCGTCGCAATGGCTCACAACGCCGGCTACAAGTCCATGATGTCCCACCGCTCCGGTGAGACTGAGGACACCACCATCGCTGACCTGGCCGTCGGCCTGAACTGTGGCCAGATCAAGACCGGTGCTCCGGCTCGCTCCGAGCGCGTTGCTAAGTACAACCAGCTGCTGCGCATCGAGGAGTACCTGGGTGACGCTGCTGTCTACGCTGGTCGCAGCGCATTCCCGCGTTTTAAGTAAAGAGCTGAGGCGCTGCGAAAGCTGCGTCTAGCACTGCCCGTCCGCACCACGCACGTGGTGGTGGGCGGGTTTTTGTTATTTCATCGGCTGGCGGTCGGGTAGAGTGTGGGACATGAGTGCATCGGACCGATCTCGCCGCGGAACACAGTCGCGCCCTGCAGGGGCGGGGCAGCGTTCGGCAGCGGCAATCGCATCGGGAATGCGCTCGCTGAGCACAGCACAGAAGATCGGCATTGGTCTGCTGGTGCTTTTCTTAGTATCTGTTCTCGCAATTCCGCTGCGGACTTTTGCACAACAGCAGGCGGATGTAGCCGCAACGCAGGACAATATTGCTCGCATGGAACAGCGAATTAAGCAGTTAGAGGATGAAAAGGAGCTTTACTCCAACCCTGCCTATGTTAAGGAGCAGGCACGTCTGCGCCTGGGGCTGGTAGAGCCGGGGGAGACCCCATTCCGTATCCTCGATCCGGCCGTGGGCGAACAGCCTGTGACGCAGCCGGAGGAAATTCCGCAGCACCAGGCCAAGAAGTGGTACGAGACTCTGTGGGATTCCATTTCCATCCCGCCCGAACCCGAAGAGACTCGCCCTAATCCGGGGCGCGATCAGGCAACGAGGCCAGAGAGCTTGCCGACGGTACCGGAGTCCTAAACCTCCATACGGCTACCTGAGCCTCTCGGTGAGGTTGCATGCGCGGCGGAGTGTGCCGTCGTAAAGCGAAACAACGCGCTTGTAAGGCGACTGTGAGATTATGTGTCAGTAAAACGGAAGCAAAAGGAGTGTGACCGATGTCTGTGGATACCGCAGATTTGGAAGTGATAGCGGAGCAGCTCGGACGTGAACCGCGCGGTGTAGTGGACATCTCTTACCGCAGCCCCGACGGCACTCCTGGTGTGGTCAAGACGAAGCCGCGCTTGGACGATGGCACTCCGTTTCCCACGCTCTTTTACCTAACTGATCCGCGACTCACCGCCGAGGCCTCCCGGTTGGAGACGACCGGCGTGATGAAAGAAATGACCGCGCGTCTGGAAAGCGACGAAGACCTCGCCGCCGATTACCAGCGCGCGCACGAGGCGTTTCTGGCAGAGCGCAATGAGATGGAAGACCTAGGCACGGACTTCTCCGGTGGCGGAATGCCGACGCGCGTGAAGTGCCTCCACGTTCTTATTGCCTACGCGCTGGCCAAGGGGCCGGATCACTTCCGACTGGGTACTGAGTCGGTGGCGCTGGCGGCGGAGAACGAGAAACTGCGCGGCACCGCGATTCCCGCAGATTGGCCCACGATTGCCGAGCTCGGTATTGCGTATCCGGGGGTGGAGGGATAAATGACGACCCTCGCTGCCGTCGACTGCGGCACTAATTCGCTTCGCCTGCTTATCAGCCGGGTCGAGGTTGTCGATGGAGTTCTCGAAATCACAGAACTGCACCGACTGATGGAAATCGTCCGCCTTGGCCAGGGCGTGGATGCCACTGGCATGCTGGCTCCAGAGGCGCTGGAGCGCGTGCGGGAGGCTCTGACGAAGTATGCGGAGCTTATGCAGGTCGAAAAAGTGCAAGCAGTCCGAATGGTGGCGACATCGGCGACACGCGACGCAAGCAACCGCGACGATTTCTTCGCCATGACCCGCGAGATTCTCGCTCCGTGGGGTGCAGAGGCCGAGGTCATTTCCGGCGACGAGGAAGCCGCGCTGTCCTTCCGCGGGGCGGTAGATGACTTGGAGCCCGAGCTCGGTCCGTATTGCGTCATTGACGTCGGCGGTGGCTCCACCGAGGTTATTGTCGGTGACCACGATGGTACGGTAGCCGGTTCTGATTCCGTGGCTATGGGCAGTGTGCGCTTGACCGAACGGTTCCTGCAGGCCTCGCCACCGACGGCGGAACAGGTCCAGGAGGCGCGTTCGTATGTTGCGGAGCTGGCCGACGAGATTGTTGCGAAGGTGCCTGTCGACAAGGCTCGCACCATCGTCGGCTGCGCCGGGACCTTCACCACGCTGTCGGCGCTGGCACAGGGGCTAGAAACCTACGACCCGGAGGCAATCCACCTGTCGCAGCTGCGCTTTGCGGCGTTGCGTGCGCTGACCGCGTCCGTGATTGAGACCGACGCGGAGTCCCTCGCTGCCAATCCCGTGATGCATCCGAAGCGCGCGGATGTCTTCGCCGGCGGTTCCATCATTGTGGACGGTCTGATGGACATGTTTGAGGCGCTGCCGCTTTCCGAGGCAGCGAAGGAAGAGCAGCGCTTTTTCTACATCAGCGAGAAGGATATCCTCGACGGAATTGTGGCGAGTTTGGTAGACACCCATATCGCCCATTAATCTTTCTTAGGGGCCCCTATAGCCCAATTGGCAGAGGCAGAGGACTTAAAATCCTTTCAGTGTGGGTTCGAGTCCCACTGGGGGCACCAAAAGGCCAGGTCAGAGAGTTTTCTGACCTGGCCTTTTGCTATCTGTGTGCGCTACATGCGGATTACGGCAGGACGTTGAACTTCTTGCCGAGAACAAGTGCCGTGTTGAACACCTTCGAGTACAGCTCACGCGGCATCTGCGGCATCGACACCGGGGAAAGGCGCTGCACGGTCACCGTCTGCTCGTCGGTGTACTTCAGCAAGCCGCCCGCTGCTTGACGACGGCCCACACCCGAATCCTTGAAACCACCCATCGGGGCATCGACAGACGCGAAGGCCGCAGCAAAACCATCGTTGACATTGACAGTGCCGGCCTCAAGCTGTGGAGCCAGCTCCTTTGCTCGACGCGGGGAGGTCCACAGCGAAGCGTTGAGGCCATAACGGGAATCGTTGGACTTGGCGATAGCCTCATGGACGTCCGAGACACGCTGGAGGACTACCACCGGGCCGAATACCTCTTCGGTCAGCAGGGCGACGCCCTCCGGGACGTCGGTAAGCACGGTCGGCTCGTAGAACAGCGGTCCCAGATCCGGGCGAGGACGACCGCCGGCCAGCACGGTGGCGCCGGCCTCGATAGCCTCGTCGACCATGGACTTGACGGTGTCGAACTGGCCCTGCGACTGCAGGCAGCCCATCTCGGTTTCCCACTCGTAGCCAGCGCCGATGGACATTGCCTTCACGCGGTCGGTGAATGCCGGGACGAACTCGTCCCAGACTGAGTCCACGACATAGATTCGCTCAATGGACACGCACAGGTGACCGGAGTTGGTGAAGCAGCCAATGCGTGCGCCCTCGACCGCGCGGTTGATGTTGGCATCTTCAGCGACAATCAGCGGGTTCTTGCCGCCGAGCTCCGCGGAGAAACTGATCAGGCGTTCGCCGCACTGCTGTGCCAGCGAGCGGCCGGTCTCGGAAGAGCCGGTGAACATCAGGAAGTCACACTGACCGACAATGCCCTGGCCGACAACGCGACCGGGACCTGGAATGACCTGGAAGAGATCCTCCGGAAGGCCAGCGCGGTAGAGCAAATCGACAGCGAAGAGAGCGGTAAACGGAGTGGTGCTGTCCGGCTTGAGCACGATGGCGTTACCGGCCATCAGTGCAGCCAGCGCATCGGAAACCGCGAGGGTCAGCGGGTAGTTCCACGGAGCAATAACACCGACGACGCCCTTTGGGTGGTGGTAGACGGTGGTCTTGGAAAGTACCGGGACCGCGCCGTGCGCTCGCTTCGGCTCAAGCAGTTTCGGGCCCTGATTGCCGTAGTAGCGGGCGGTGATAGCGGTGTGTACGAGCTCCTCGTGGGCACTGGCGCGGTTTTTACCGGTCTCGGCCTGCAGCAGGTCCAGCACCTGGTCGCAGTGGGTAAAGAGCAGGTCGTGGAAGTGGTGCAGCACTTCGCCGCGCTTTTCCGGCGCCATGCGGGCCCACTTCTTCTGCGCGGCACGGGCACGCTTGAAGGCCTCGTCGACATCGGCCTGGGTACCGACAGGAATCTGCGCCAGCTCCTGGCCGGTAAATGGTGCCGAGATAGTGGCGGTCTTCGACTTATCAGCTACCGTGACGCGCTGAAGAAGGCGGGCAACGAGCTCGTCGTTAAGCGGATTGCGGATGGTAGTTCGGTTTGTCGTAGCAGTAGATGCTGTCATGGCACAGATACTACTGTTGCGCGGCGCCCCGAGATAGTAAATTTGGCAAAACTACAAAAACTTAGAAAACTTTAGTAAGTAGTCCAGCCCATCCGACGGTTGCGGTCCGGGTCGCGCGGGCCATCGTTGCCGAACTCGAACGGTTCGTGGCCGTCGACATCGCCGTAGCGCATCTCCGGGTCATCATCCAGATCGTCGTCGACGTCGATGTCCGGCTTTTCCTCGGCCAACCGCTTGCCGAGGGTGTCATGCGGAGAAGCGCCCCGCCAGCGGTCCGGCGGATCCATTACATAATTCTCGCCATCACCGGTGAGGAAGTCGCCATCGAGCCCTTCCGAGCCATCGAGCGTGGTCTCGTCGAAATCACCAGTGGTATCCGGATCGTAGTCAAGGCCATCAGACATCTTGACCAACCTCCTGTTTCATAATCACTCATGTGGTGCCCACGCCTGGCGACTGTGAGTGTTTCCGCGATTACAAAATCACCGCCAGCAGGCGAGGAATTACCTTGATACTAACTGTTTTTCAGGGTTGGGAACAATACCTTTACATCGCCCGTTGTAGAAAGTGTAGGCAAACGTACGCGCGTGTGCCTGAATACAAAACGTAAGAAAAACTGAGAAAAGAAAGAAGGACGACGTGCGCGAAAGCAGCAATCCTGCATTCAGTTCACTTACTAAGACCGTCGCCCGCGGACAGGCGGGCGCACATCACTACGGCCAAGGTCAGATGGGCGCTGGCTACGGGGATAACCCGTACCAGTCGCAGGTTGCCGCCGACTACCGTCCGATGACGGTCGACGATGTCGTTTCCAAGACCGGCATCACGCTGGCAACCATCATTGTTCTGGCTGCAGTCAACTTCTTCATTGCCGTCAGTGTCTCCACCAGCCTGGCCATGATTCTGACCATTGTCGGCGCCATCGGTGGTCTGATTACTGTTTTGGTGTCCACCTTCGGCAAGAAGTACGGCTCCGCGCCGGTTACCCTCACCTACGCGGCCTTCGAGGGGCTCTTCGTCGGTGGCATCAGCTTCATGTTCACCGCTCCAATTCAGGGCGTTGCCGCAGGTGCGCTGATTATGCAGGCAGTGCTGGCCACCCTGGGTGTCTTCATCGGTATGCTCTTCGTCTACAAGTCGGGCGCTATCCGCGTGACCCCGAAGTTCACCCGTTTTATGAGTGCGGCTCTGATTGGTGTCCTGGTCCTCATGCTGGGCAACCTGGTGCTCTCCCTGTTCGGCCTGGGCTTCCCGCTGCGTGACGGCGGCATGCTGTCGATCATCTTCTCGCTGGTCTGCATCGGCCTGGCAGCCTTCAGCTTCCTGATTGACTTCGATCAGGCTGACCGCCTGGTCCGCGCTGGCGCTCCGGCTCAGTACGCCTGGGGTGTCGCCCTCGGCCTGGCTGTGACCCTGGTCTGGCTCTACACCGAGATTCTGCGTCTGCTGTCCTACTTCAGGGACTAAACGCTAGAAAACTAACTAACGCACAAGCGCCGGTTAGCCCGTTATTACGGGTGGCCGGCGCTTTGTTGTTGGCAGTCGACATATTGACCGATCAGGCTGTTCAGTGTGACGTCGTAAAGCGCGTTATTGAAGCGGGAGAGGGCACAAAAAATGGACCGATAGGCCATATGGGCTTCTATCGGTCCAAGAATCGGGCACTTTGGCCCGAAGTTGCCGCCTGGGTTGAGGCGGTCTAACGCCGGGAGCGCTTAGGCGTCCATCTCCGGGTCGTACGGCTCAGCCTTGACCACAGTGACAGACACTTCGTCGCCGCTCGGGGAAGCGTAAGTGCGGGTCTCGCCCTCCTTAGCGCCGACCAGAGCCTTGCCCAGCGGGGAATCGGTGGAGTAGGTCTCCAGGTTCGGGTTGGAGGAGTCAGCGCCACGGGTACCGATGAGGAAGGTCTCGGTGTCGTCTTCGTCGCCGTCGTAGTAGACGTGGACCACGGTGCCGACCAGAGCCACACCGGACTCCTGCGGAATCTCGCCGACGGTGGCGCGCTGGAGCAGGTCTTCGAGGTAGCGGATGCGTGCCTCTTCCTGTCCCTGCTGCTCACGAGCGGCATCGTAGCCGGCGTTTTCCTTCAAGTCGCCCTCTTCGCGGCGCTCGTTAATCTCGGCGGCGATGACCGGGCGGTTTTCATATAGCGCCTCAAGCTCGCCCTTGAGCTTGTCGTAGGACTCCTGGGTGAGCCATGGGCTATTGTTCTTTGCCTCAGTCATGGTTCCTCCTGTGTTTTGGCTATTTAATACAAAAGCGGCCCCGCTTGGGGCCGTCGGCTGCGTCACAGGATAGCACTGTCACGCCACATGGCAATAACAGGCGCGTCGGAGTGTTGTCGCGCACGCTTTACGACGTGCCGTGGAAGCGCATAATCCTCAGTTGCGAAAGGAGGTTACTTCGCAGGTGCGAGGAACTCCGGAATGTCGGTGGAGCAGCCGTAGACATCGCCTGCGACGGCCAGCTCGCGGGTGGCAATGGGGACGTCCATACGCACCGTAGCGGGGCCGCCGCCCGGGATGAATACGTCGCGACGGCCGACCTCTGCCACGTCATAGTTCAGCGCGTAGATGATGCAGTAGCTATCCAGCTCCGGCTTTTCGCGGGTGACGTCCAGCGTGAAGATGAACTGCTCATCTTCCTTACCTGGAGTGCGGCTCCAGCCCGCTTGCGTTGCAGAGACATCCGGGGCGGAGACGCGGTTCATCTGAACGAAGATGTATGCGCCGGCGATGACGAGCATGCCAACAATAGCGATGACAACCAATTTCGCAGGGAGAGTGCGATTATTATCCCCATAGCGCTCGCGCTGTCGCTTCGGCGCTGCGGTATTTCGGGTGTTTCGCTCCGAACTTTCAGCCATGTTTTTTAGCCTATCGGAGTTCTTGGTCGACGTGGTAAAATGTTGACAGTTAAACAATCTTTCTGGTGTGGCGCAGTGTCCTGCTGCTATGTTGTTCCACCGAGTAGCGATGCTGCGTGGTCATATGATGGTGCAGCGCTATAGTGGGGCGGTATTGAAACGGTGCTGTAGTAGCATCGTTGCGGTCGAAGGGCCCCGGCCTCGGCCAGAAAACATGGACTGAGATAGTAGCGGGAGTGACTTCAATTGACACTTCGTCTGATGGCAATTCACGCTCATCCTGATGACGAATCGAGCAAGGGCGCCGCAACGATGGCCCGATATGCGGCGGAAGGGCATCGCGTCAAAGTGGTGACCTGCACCGGCGGTGAGGCCGGTAGCATTCTCAACCCTGCGATGGATCGGCCGGAGGTGCGGGAGAATATCGCCGCAGTGCGCGTTCACGAAATGGCTGCAGCCGCTGAGACTCTCGGCGTTGAACATGAGTGGCTCGGCTTTACCGACTCCGGTCTGCCTGCGGGGAACCCGGTGCCGGTGCTGTCGCACGGTGTGTTTGCTCGCCAATCGGTCGAGGATGCGACCAAGCCTCTCATTCGGGCAATCCGCGAGTTTCGTCCGCACGTCGTCATTACTTACGACGAAAACGGTGGCTACCCGCACCCGGACCACATCATGACCCATATCGTGTCCATGCGCGCTTGGCTGGAGTCTGGAACGGATAAGTACCCCGAGCTCGGTGAACCATGGGAAATTTCCAAGCTCTACTACACCCACGGTTTCATCAAGGCGCGTCTCATCGCGCTGGACAACTACTATCGCGACAACGGTTTGGAAAGCCCGCTGGCCGAGTCCTTCCGCCGTTGGACTAAGACTCCCGGCGACATCATGACCCGCGTGACCACGCAGGTTGAGTGCGGCGATTACTTCCAGCAGCGGGATCAGGCGCTGCTGGCGCACGCTACGCAGATCGATCCGAACGGGCCATTCTTCGCCGTGCCGGTAGACATTCAGCAGCGCGTTTGGCCGACCGAAGAGTTTGAGCTTGCCCGCACTCGAGTGCAGACCGAGCTGCCAGAGACCGATCTCTTCGCCGGTATCGACCCCGACGCGGAATAGTCCGGAATTAACGCTAAGCTGGAACTCATGATTGAAAGCTTCGATGCCTTGGCGGCTCGCACGACAATTTTCCTGGCGCAGAACCCCACTGGTCCGCGGGGTGCTGACTTCGGAAAGGCCTCTCCTGTTGGCCTGCTCATCATTGTCGTTTTGCTCATCGTCATCCTGGCTCTCGGCTGGGATCTCTCGCGGCGCGCGAAGCGCATGGCCGCTCGCCGGAAGTTCGCCGAGGCGCACGACATGGATCCCTTCGATTCCGAGGCTGTGGATAAGGCGATGGCTGCAGCAGAGCAGCGTCGTGAAGCGGAGTAGTCAGCGTCAAGGTGTGTGCGCGTCGCTTGACGACGGGCAGTTGCGCGCACCCCTGATTGTTTCCCGTGTGGCGGGATTTGGAGTTCGAATTGCGGGATTCTAGGCAGTGCGCTACAGTCAAGCACATGCGTATGTGGCGATTTTATTTTTCGAAGGCTCCGGAGGCAGTGACGACATAGTCACAGCCGGCGGCTAATCGTCACGTCGCCACCAACCGGAGCCAAAGGCAGCAGCCCCAACCAATCGGGGCGCTGCCTTTTGTCGTATCTACAGCCAAAATGCGCAACTAATCACCCAGAGAAAAGAGACCTCAGATGACCCCTCCAACTTCCCTCGAAGCCCCCGCCTCGACCGCGAACCGCCGCGTCGTAGCCTTCCACGACCTGCCCTCCCCAGAAGAGGTCATGGCCAAACAGCCACTGACCCCAAACCTGGTTAACGAGGTGGAGCAGTCGCGACTCGACATCGCCCGCGTCATCGCCCGCGAGGACGATCGTCTGCTGGTCGTTGTCGGCCCGTGCTCCATTCACGACCCTGAGGCCGCCATCGACTACGCCCGCCGCCTGAAGGCCACCGCCGATGAGCTCGACGAGGACCTGCTGGTCGTCATGCGCGTCTACTTCGAAAAGCCGCGCACCACCGTCGGCTGGAAGGGACTCATCAACGACCCCGACCTGGATAGCTCCTTCAAAATCAACAAGGGCCTGCACATGGCCCGCGAAGTGCTCATCGAGGTCCTGCGCACCGGCCTGCCCGCCGGCGCTGAATTCCTCGAGCCCAACAGCCCGCAATACATCGCCGATGCCGTCTCCTGGGGTGCGATTGGTGCGCGCACCACGGAGTCGCAGGTCCACCGCCAGCTCGCTTCCGGACTTTCCATGCCCATCGGCTTCAAAAACGGCACCGACGGCAACGTCCAGGTCGCCGTGGACTCGCTGGTCTCTGCAGCAAACCCGCACTTCTTCTTCGGCATGAACGACCAGGGCCGCGCCGCCGTCGTCGAAACCGCCGGCAACCACAACTGCCACATCATCCTCCGCGGTGGCACCTCCGGCCCGAACTGGGACGAAGAATCGCTTAACGACGCCGAAGCGCGCCTGAACAAGGCCGAGCAAACCGTCAGCATCATGGTGGATGCCTCCCACGCCAATTCCGGAAAATCCGAGGTGCGCCAGGCCGAGGTCGTTGAGGAGCTCGGCAAGCTCATCGGGGGCGGCGACGAGCGCATCACCGGCATCATGATGGAGTCCTTCCTCGAAGCCGGCGCGCAAAAAATTACCGATGGTCGTAAGGGCCTCGTATACGGCAAGTCCGTCACCGATGCGTGCATGGATTGGGAAACCACCGACCGGCTGCTGCGTACGCTTGCGGCAGAAGTTCGGAAGCGTCGGCAGGCACGCGACTAAGCACAAAGTGGCCGTGCCCATTGGGTAGGGTTACATATGTGAAAGAAAACCAGCCGTCCTCACTCCGGCGGATCGCCTATCCGCTCTACGAGCGCAAACTAGCCCAAGAGCTAGAAGGAAAACCTCGCCCCAAGCACGTTGCCATCATGGCCGATGGCAACCGCCGCTGGGCGAGGGAGGCTGGATTCACCGACGTCAGCCACGGCCACCGCGTCGGCTCCCGCAAAATCGCAGAATTCGTCGGCTGGTGCGCCGAGCAGGAAATCGAGCTGGTCACCATCTACCTGCTCTCCACCGAAAACCTCGGGCGAGACCCCGAAGAGCTGGAATTACTGTTCGACATCATCGCCGACGTCGTCGACGAATTGGCGCAATCGCCTAACGACGTGCGCCTGCGCATGGTCGGCCACCTCGAGCTCCTTCCGGAAAGAATGACCGCCCGGCTGCGTCACGACGAAGAAGTCACCGCGAACAACACCGGCATCCAGGTCAACATCGCCGTTGGCTACGGCGGCCGGCAGGAAATCGTCGACGCAGTACGCAGAATCATCCGGGAATCAGTCGCCGAGGGAATCGATGCTTCCGAGCTTGAGGAGCGCATCACCACCGATGCCATTTCTCGCCGCCTCTACACATCCGGACAACCGGACCCCGATCTAGTCATCCGCACTTCCGGAGAACAGCGGCTCAGCGGCTTCCTCCTCTGGCAAACCGCCTACTCCGAGATTTGGTTCACCGATACCTACTGGCCCGAATTCCGCCGCATCGACTTCCTCCGCGCACTTCGAGACTTTTCGCAGCGCTCACGCCGCTTCGGCAAATAACCTCCCTACATCCGGAAAAATTTCCGGATGTTAGAGTTTGCGCATCCGGACCCTCGAAACCTTGTGGTCCCGAGACTTCGTAAGAACTAATGACGCCCGCACTCGAGTGGGCAAAATATTTTCCGTCAGGTTCGGCAAGTTCACCTGCTGCCAAATGCGTCGGGCCACCTCGGCCGCAGCTTCGTCGTCAAGCGTGGCGTAATCCGCGAAGTGCGCGCCCGGAGCGCGAAACGCCGTCTGGCGGAGACTGAGGAAACGATTAATGTACCAGCGTTCGATGTCCGCGCGCGGGGCATCGACGTAGACACTGAAATCGAAAAGATCGGAAATCATCAGCGTCGGGCCCGTCTGCAAAACGTTGAGCCCCTCGAGAATGAGAATGTCCGGACGATCGACATCGACGAACTCATCCGGCACCCGGTCATAGAGCGTGTGCGAATACACCGGCGCCTTCACATGCCGCGCCCCCGACTTCACCGCCGTGACAAACCGCATCAACGCACGCTGATCATACGACTCCGGATACCCCTTGCGCTGCATAATCCCACGGCGATTCAATTCCTCAGAAGGATAGAGGAAGCCATCAGTAGTAACCAAGTCCACCCGCGGATTAGTCTCCCAGCGCTCGAGCAGGACCTGCAGCAAACGCGCCGTCGTTGACTTGCCGACCGCCACCGAACCCGCGACGCCGATAATAAACGGCACCGACGCCCCCTTCGAAGGATTTTCCCCAAGAAAGTTCGACGTTACGGCGTTCAGCTCCCGATGCGCCGCCACACGCATGTGAATCAGACGAGAAAGCGGAAGATAGACCTCGGCGACTTCGTCCAGGTCGATGTTTTCACCGATACCGGAAAGTCGTTCAGCTTCCTCTTCCGTCAGCACCAGAGGCATATTCTTGCGCATTTCGCGCCACTGCTCGCGTTTGAACTCGACGTACGGGCTGGGGGATGTTGCGCGCGTCATACTTCCAATTGTGCCAAGGGGGTGCCGAAAACCGGAAAACGAGTCAATAAAGGGGGCATACCTGAATGGTGCTGCTTTCGTGGTTTGCCCCATAAAGGGCTAGCATGGCCTGTGGCATTGAAGTTTCATTGAAAGGTCGAAAACCTACTCATGACCGGGTCTAACAATAACGATGTCCGCTACCAATCGCTGCGTGAACTCGATCCCGACCTCGCAGAGGCAATGGCAGGGGAGCTCTCTCGTCAGCGTGACATGCTCGAAATGATTGCTAGTGAGAACTTTGTTCCACGTGCAGTGCTGCAAGCTCAGGGCTCGGTTCTGACCAACAAGTACGCCGAAGGCTACCCGGGCCGTCGTTACTACGGCGGCTGCGAATACGTCGACGTCGTCGAGGACATGGCACGCAACCGCGCCAAGGAGCTCTTCGGCGCTGAGTTCGCCAACGTTCAGCCACACGCAGGTGCGCAGGCAAACGCTGCCGTTCTGCATGCGCTGATCAACGCCGGTGACAAGATTATGGGCCTCGACCTGGCACACGGCGGTCACCTGACCCACGGCATGAAGCTTAACTTCTCCGGCAAGCTCTACCACGTCGCCGCATACGGTGTGGACAAGGACACCATGCGGATCGATATGGACAAGGTGCGTGAGCAGGCGCTCGCAGAAAAGCCGGATGTTCTCATCGCAGGTTGGTCGGCGTACCCGCGTCACCTCGACTTCGAAGCTTTCCGTTCCATCGCCGATGAGGTCGGTGCGAAGCTGTGGACGGACATGGCGCACTTCGCAGGCCTGGTTGCCGCCGGTCTGCACCCGTCGCCGGTTCCGCATTCTGACGTTGTGTCGACTACCGTTCACAAGACCCTCGGTGGTCCTCGTTCGGGCATGATTTTGGCTAAGCAGGAGTACGCCAAGAAGCTGAACTCGGCTGTTTTCCCGGGGCAGCAGGGTGGTCCGCTGATGCACGCCATCGCCGGCAAGGCCGTGGCGCTGAAGATTGCTGGTACCGAGGAGTTCAAGGAGCGCCAGGAGCGCACTCTGGCTGGTGCCCGCATTCTGGCTGAGCGTCTCACCGCTGCCGACTGCGCCGAGGCTGGCGTCGATGTTCTCACTGGCGGCACCGATGTCCACCTGGTTCTGGCGGATCTGCGCAATTCTGAGATGAACGGCCAGGAGGCCGAGGATCTGCTCCACGCTGTTGGCATTACCGTCAACCGCAATGCTGTTCCGTTTGACCCGCGTCCTCCGATGGTTACATCCGGACTTCGTATCGGTACTCCGGCGCTGGCCACCCGTGGTCTCGACGAGAAGGCCTTCACCGAGGTCGCCGATGTCATCGGTACTGCTCTCGCCGCCGGCAAGAATGCGGATGTTGACTCCCTGCGTGCTCGTGTTTCGAAGATTGCTCAGGAATTCCCGCTTTACGACGGCATCGAGGACTGGAACCTCATCTAATTCTGCGTTTTTGCAGCGCAAGTACCCGTTCTAGCAGTGCGCTAGGACGGGTTTTCCCGTACATCCGGGTTTTAGTCCGGAGGTGGTGGCTCCGGCCCGAGCTGTTTCGTCGTGCCTGCCCGGTATCCGGCGTAGGACCTCCCGGACATTGATGTCACGAATGAGTTGCTAAACAGCGGCGGCCGAGTCTTGTCAGGTGGGCGCCATCGAATATGTCCGGATGTGGGGATGCGTTCGAGGTGGCCGTTGCGTCCTTCCCGGTCGTCGTCGTTAAGCCCGTTGTGTTCGCGGCAGACCATGGTGAGGTTGTCCAGCGTGGTTGTGCCGCCGTGTTTGTGGGCGACTAGGTGGTGCGCTTGTCCGCTATAGGCGGGGCGTTCACAGCCGGGCCAGGCGCAGATGGGGTTGTCGATGAGCATCGCGATGCGCTGCTCTTCAGTCGCCAGGCGGGGGTTGCCGATGGGAAATAAGTCCGTAATGGCGCTGTGTTCGTCGTAAAGCACGGCCCACCCGGTGTCGGCGAGTAGGGCGTTGAGGAAGACGTCGGGGGCGAGCGCAGAGCCGTTGGTGGTGGCGGCGAATCGCGGGCTGTAGTCGATGAGGTCTTGTGCGGTGATGATGATGGCGGGTTGGTAGCGCATTTCATCGAGCTTGTCGACGGGCGTTGCGGCATCGGCATGCTCGAGGCGCTCGGCAAGCGCTTGGCCGACGCAGCGGTCGTGGGAAAACTCCGGATGGGACTTCCGGATTTCTGCGGCACGGATGGTAAGCGGCGACAGGAGATTGTCGAGCATATCCGAGGGGCCGGAGATATGGAAGTGCTTCATTCCCCGGATGTCTACCTTCCGGGAAAATCGGGCGCGTAGGTGCTGGGGTGGCTCGTCTTCGGTGTTGAGCTCGGTGAGAGTTTCCCGCATGTAGAGATCGAGTTCTTCGAAGCCGAGGCGTTCGGCGGCAGCGACGAATGTGAGGCGGAGGTTGTCGTGGAGTTCGGCGTTGTTGGCTTGGCGGCTGCGCTTGTCGATAAGCACGCAGGTGTCCAGGCTGAGGCCGAGCTGGCGCGCAAGGGCGGTGGCGTCTTCGCGGGCTTTGGTGTTTTCCTCGGTGTCAGCGGGTTGGAGATAGTGGGCGGCGACGCGTAGCAAAAGCCGGAGGCGCGCCGGGTCAAGGCCGAGGGTTGCCGCCAAGTGGGAGGTGGCGTCGTGGCCGTCGGGACGCGCGGCGTGGAGTTCCGCTAGCGTGTCCATTCCGCGCGAGGCCAGTGCGGCGAGCGTCCCAAGAACTGTCATGCCTTTGAAGGTAAAAGTCCGGATGTAGGGGGACAACGCCTACGAGGGCAGGCTGTGGATAAGTCAGCCGGTTTAGCAGTTATCCACATCCGGACTTTTCACCGCGCAAACGCACCGCAGCTGCACCGCCGTACCGCCGCACCACGCGCTGCCGTCTGTTACGCCCCGAAGTCAGCGAGCGGCTGTCCGGTGAGGCGGAAGGTGTCCCATTCGTCCATGGGGAAGGCGCCGAGGGAGCGGTAGAAATCGATGGAGGGTTGATTCCACTTCAGGACGCACCACTCGACACGTGAGTAGCCTCGCTCCACGGCAATTCGCGCGAGGTTCTGCAGCAGTGCTTTGCCCTTGCCCGTGCCGCGTGCCTCGGGGCGGACGTAGAGGTCTTCGAGGTAGATGCCGTGGGTGCCTTCCCAGGTGGAGTAGTTGAGGAACCACAGGGCAATGCCGTCGAGGCGCGGGCTGCCTTCAACACCGCCACCAACGCCATCGCCACCATCACCGCCACCGGCGCCGTCGTCCAAATTTCCGGATGTGGAGTCGACGACGTGGCAGAAAATCGCGGGATTGTCCCTGAAGAGCTGTTCGCGCAGGCGCTCGGGGGTCAGTCGGACGGCATCGGGTTCTTTTTCGTAGGCCGCCAGGTCTTTGATGAGGTCGACGATCTCGTGGACATCGTCAGGCGTGGCGGGGCGTGGAAACGTCATGTGTCCCTTGTTACTCGCGGCGGGTGATTTGGTGCAAAAGTGCGTCCGAGGCGGGGGAGATTGCGATAACCTGCGAGGTTATGAGCAACGTTACTCAAGAATTTTCCGACGGCATTCTAGCCATCACCATCGACCGCCCGGATGCATACAACTCCCTGGATAAGAATCTCCGCTTGGAGCTAAAAGCCGCTTTTGAGCGTGCGCAAGAGCCGGACGTGCGCGCTGTTATCCTGCTCGGCGGGCCGAAGGCGTTTTGTACGGGCCAGGATTTGAAGGAGCACATCTCTGACCTGCAGTCGGGCGCCGGCATGGGCAAGGTTGTCGAGGAGTACAACCCGATGGTCGCGGAGCTGACCGCGATTAACGTTCCGGTTATTGCCGCCATCGAAGGTGCTGCGGCGGGTGCCGGTTGGTCGCTGGCGCTGCACTGTGATTTCCGTATCGCTGGCCCGAAGGCGTCGTTCAAGGCGGCGTTCCCGTCGATTGGCCTGGCCACGGACTGTGGCATGTCGGCGCTGCTGCCGCGCATGGTCAGTGACGCGAAGGCGCGTGAGCTGTTGCTCTTCGATAAGAAGGTGCTTGCCGACGAAGCCCTGAGCCTCGGCCTGGTCACTGAAGTGGTGGATAATCCAGCGACTCGGGCACGCGAGTTGGCTGCCCAGTTTGCGGCGGGGCCGACGGCCGCGCTGAAGGAGATTAAGGCTCTGCTGCGCCGGGATACCTTGGCTGCAGCTGCGGCGGAGGCGGACGCGCAGGCTCGTTTGGCGGTCTCGGCCGACCATAAGGAAGCGGTGGCCGCGTTCTTGGAGAAGCGACCACCGCATTTCGTAGGTGAGTAAGGCAGATACCTGGAGTGGCAGGGGAGAGATAGTAGTGAAGAACTACTGCTCTTCCTGTGCTCCTAGTACTTCACTGGTGAGCTCTGGGTGATCTCCCAGCTCACCGGAAACCTCGTCAGGGTGCTTGGATAGGTTGACCAGCGAGACCGCCAGACCGCCCCAGATGACGATGATGAACAGTGCCATCATGACAATTGCGATACCGGACATTTGGCTTAAACCTCCTCGGTTTCCGGAGTGTGCTTGCGTGGCAGGTGTGAGGACCGCTTGAAATCTGGCGTCACACCGAAGTCCGAGCCCGGAGGGCCATCGAGACGGTGTTGGCCGCGCCAAGGCAGGATGGCCATAATCAGAGCGCCGATGAGAATCACGCCGATGACACCCCAGCCAAAGATGTCGATTTGGGTGTCGGAGTAGCCTTCGTAGTTTTCCTGGAAAAGTCCAATGAGCTCCTGGAACAGGATGACGGCGAGAATGACCGGCGTGATGTTTCCGACGAAGATCTGCCACATGGTGCCGACCTTGAACGAAGAGACGGCGTTGAGGTGCATGGCGAACTCGTTGGTGCGGCGCAGGATCCAGTCGATTGCGATGATGGTCAGCAGTGCAACCAGGACGATACCGACGTTGTTGGTGAACTTATCGACAATGTCGAGGGTTACCAGACCTGAGGTGGTCGGGAAGGCCAGCAGCGAGATGACGGCCATGGCGCCACCGACGGTGAGGGTGGCCTGGACGCGGCCGAGGTTCAGCTTGTCCTTTACTGCGGAGACAACGACCTCGAGCAGCGACATCAGGGAGGTCACACCGGCGATTGCCAGGGAGAGGAAGAACAGCAGCCCGAAGACCGAACCGATGACCTTGGGCATCTCAGAGATGACCGTCGGGAATGCGATGAAGGCAAGACCAATACCGGAGGTTGCGACCTCGTCAACGGCCTCACCCGACTGCGCTGCCATGAAGCCCAGGGTGGCGAAGACACCGATACCGGCGAGAACCTCGAAGGAGGAGTTTGCGAACGCGGTGACCAGGCCGGAGCCGGTGAGGTTCGTGCGTGGCTTCAGGTAGGAGGCGTAGGTCAGCATAATGCCGAAGGCCACGGACAGGGAGAAGAAGATCTGGCCGTAGGCGGCAATCCATACGCTGGAGTCAGTCAGTGCGGACCAGTCTGGGGTGAAGAATGCATCCAGGCCCTTTGCAGCGCCGTCGAGCGTCAGGGAGTAGATGACCACTGCGACGAAGAGGACGGTCAACAGTGGGATGAAGATAATCGAGACCTTGCCGATGCCCTTGTCCACACCAGCGGCCAGAATGCCGATGACGAGTACCCAGACAATGAGCAGGACGATGGAAATCGAGGGGACGAAGTCCAGAGAGAAGACGCTCTCGGTGTCTACTTGGAGGAAGTCCTTCATGAAGTGGGTCTCGGCATCTGGGCCCCAGCTCTTGCGGATGGACTTCCAGGCGTAGATGAAGGACCACGCGATAATAACGGCGTAGTAGACGGTAATGAAGAAGGCGATACCGACCTGAATCCAGCCAATTGGCTCAGCCCAGGGCTTGATGCGACGCATCGACTTCGGTGCGGACCCGCGGAAGCGGTGTCCGATGGCGAAGTCGAGGAAGAGCAGTGGGATACCTGCGGTCAGAAGTGCGACCAGGTAGGGGATAAGGAAAGCGCCACCGCCGGAGTCATACGCGACATAGGGGAAACGCCAGATGTTTCCAAGCCCGACTGCCGAGCCGATAGCGGCGAAAATGAAGGCTGCTCGGGTGGAAAACACCTCCCTTCGCTGAGGGGTAGCGGTCGAGTTGGTTGTGCTCATACCTCTGGAACTCCAATCCTTCATCTCCGGTCACGCGCTCGCGCGGCCTAGGAGGGAATTTGGTGAAGTGCATCACCATTACCTAACAGAATCTTAGTATATGAGATGGGTGTCTCATTGTATAGTTTCGGTTTTGTAGGGGGTAATGTTTTTTGGTGAGGGGTGTGGCACGGGGGAAGGGAGCTCTAATCAAGCCTCGTAAATAATCGCCAGCCACCTACTTTGAGGTATGCAAAAACCCCGCCAGGAAGACCTGACGGGGTTTGGGGGCGAATCGGCTAGGCCGACGTGCGCTGTTTACTCTGCGCCGCCCTTGGCGATACGACGGAAGATGATCTCCTTCATGATCTCGTTGGTGCCACCGTAAATGGTCTGGACCTTGGAGTCGAGGTAGTGAGTGGAGATTGGGTACTCGAGCATGAAGCCGTAGCCACCGAACATCTGCAGGCAGCGGGTAACGATGTCCTGCTGCTCCTCGGTGGTCCAGTACTTGGCCATGGAAGCACCGGTCTCGTCCAGCTGACCAGCGTTGTGGGCCATAACGGCCTGGTCAACGAAAGCCTGCAGGGCGGTGACGCGGGTGGCGATGTCAGCCAGGTAGTGGCCGTGGACCTGGTGCTGGATGATCGGGCGACCGAATGCCTCGCGCTCCTGGGCGTACTTGTAAGCCAGGGTCCAGGCGCGGCGGGAAGTTGCGACAGAGCCGCAAGCCAGGGTCAGGCGCTCGTGAGCGAGGTTGGTGCGCAGGTAGCCGAAGGCAGCGCCCTCTTCGCCGAGCAGGTTCTCAGCCGGAACGCGGACGTTATCGAAGTTGAGCTCAGCGGTGTCCTGAGCCTTCAGGCCGACCTTCTGCAGCGGGCCAGCCTTGGTGAAGCCCTCGAGGTCAGCGTCGACGATGAACATGGAGACGCCAGCGCGGCCCTTGGATGGGTCGGTGATAGCTGCGACGAGAGCGAAGTCGGCCATCATGCCGTTGGAGATGAAGATCTTGGTGCCGTTGAGGACGTAGTGGTCGCCGTCCTTCTTGGCGAAGGTGCGCATACCTGCCAGGTCAGAACCGGCGCCCGGCTCGGTCATAGCGAGGCAGCCGATGGTGTCGCCGGCGTTCATGGAAGCCAGGTACTTCTGCTTCTGCTCTTCGTTACCGAACTTGGCCAGGTATGGAGCGACCAGGTCGTTGAGAACGCCGAAGGAAACGACGATGGAACCACAGTCAGCGTTGGAGAGCTCCTCGTTCAGGACCTGGTTGTAGCGGAAGTCCATCTCTCCGCCGCCGCCGTATGCCTCCGGAGTGGACATACCAATCAGGCCCAGCTCACCGGCCTTCTTGAAAATCTCGCGGTCCGGCTGACCTTCCTTGTGCCAGCGCTCTACGTTCGGGGTGATTTCCTTCTCGACGAAGCCGCGAACCATGTCGCGGAACATGTTGTGCTCTTCTTCGAAGTGAGTACGGGGCAGAAAGTCCTTCATGACATGCTCCTAGAAATATTGTCGTGGAATTTTTGTCTTAAGGCCTTTTCGTACGTCGCAGATAAACGCTGCAGATAAACGCGATGGCCTCGGTTCATCGTCATAGTGGCTATGACTGTTGTACCCCATTATGCATGAGTGTGATGAGAGACACTTGTTTTTTTAAAAGTTTTTTCCCGATTGATGACGTGAAATCGCTTGACGACGGATATTGCGCCCAGCCTTCCCGGAAAACTACCCCCGTTGCGGTTGGGGGTTGCTATTGAATCCAGACTATCCCCGACAGTCGGCAATGTTAGGTAATGCTAACCTACAAAGCCAGGTGAATGGCTATTTTTGTCATATCTGACAGGCGGGACCCTGGGGCTTTGGGGTCGATAGGGTAGGCGTTTTGGATGGTCATCATGGGGGTGATTAACGAAACATTCTCGTTTTCTTATTCCCATTAGTGCTGGTGGTAGTTAGTATGAGCATCAGGTGGAGACCGGTTCCCTTGATTATCCGAGCTTCTTCCACTGCAGTCATAGCAACCTCCAATTGCACTCGAAAAAATGACGCGACCTGTGCGCCGTCCCCGTGGAATGGACAGCGAGCAGGTCGCGTTATTTTTATTTTTTATTGCTGCGATTAGGCGCTAGTCGGCAATCCCATCAATGTGCGCCAGCAGGGCCGAGTTGTAGTACTCCGGGGTTTCCTGGTTGAGCAGGTGCTTGGCCGGCGAAATGACGACCATGGTCGAGCCCGCGATGCCGTCGTGAAGCGAAGTGACGACGTCGAGAGACGTAGAGGTGTCCTGCTTACCGGCGATGACCAGCGTCGGAGCGGTGATCTCGGCGAGGCGCTCGCGGGTGTCGAAGCGAGAGAGTGCTCCGCAGGCGCCGATGTAGCCGTCATCGGGGCAATCTGCGATCATGTCGCGGAAGCGGGCGGGGAGCTCAGGGGTAGTGTCGAAGCACTCGTCGGTAAACCAGTTGCGGACGACAGTGTCCGCGAGCGCGCCTGTGCCCTTGTCACGCACGAGCTGGGCCTTTTCCTGCCAGGCCTCGGGTGTGCCGAATTTCGGCGCCGTCGACGACAGTGTCAGACTGACCACGCGATCGGCGTGTTCTAGTGCGATGGTCTGGGCGATAGCGCCGCCGAGAGATAGTCCCACAAAATGTGCACGGTCAACATCCTCCTCATCGAGGACCTCGATGATGTCGGCGGCCAAGTGGCTCATGTCCCACTCACCCTCGGGGATAGGGGAATCGCCATGGCCGCGGACATCTGGCGTGATGACCTGGTACTTTTCGCTCAAAGCGGCTACCTGGGGCTCCCACATCTCCTGTGTGGTGCCCAGCGAGCCAATCAGGACAACCGTACCGTTGTCCTTGTGGTTGATTGCATGTGCGGTGTAGTCGATGGCCACGAGATCCTCCTTGAAGGTGTTGGCTGTGTCAGCTGTGCCAGCTGTGTCTGCTAATTCTCGGCGTTGCGAGCAGCTTCAGCGGCAGCCCGACCAGGGCCGTCGTCCTTCTTGGCCTCTGCCTCAGCGGCTTCCACGCGCTGCTTCGCCATGGACTCACGAGCGGCCTCCAGCCACTCCGGCATCTGCTCGAGCAAATCCTTAATCTCCGCCGTTGTCAGCGGCTTGTCCATGTCGTTCTTCTTCAACGCCGTGATAGTGATGCCCAGCTTGCGGGCAACTTCTGGACGCGGGTGCGGTCCGTTGCGGCGTAGCTCAGCGAGCCATTCCGGCGGATTGGATTGCAGTTCGGCAAACTGCGCGTGCGAAATCTCACCAGTGCGAAATTCCTCGGGTGTGGCCGGGAGGAAAATGCCAAGTTTCTTGGCTGCGGTTAAGGGTTTCATGGGTTCAACGCTAGCACCCATTCGAGTAACCTTGCGGAGTATGTCGACTCCTGAACCCGCCGTCCTGCGCATCGTGTTCGCTACCGGCACCAGTCCCGAGAAGTGGTTTCGCCGCTTTAGGGATCGAATTCCGGCAACACTGCACACCCACGCCGCCGACGATCCGATGTCCGACCTGGTCGGCGGTGCCGCTGACATGGCGCTGGTTCGGTTAGAGTCCGAAAGCTCGCTGCCCGAGTCGCTCCATCGCATCCGGCTTTACGACGAAGCCTGGGGCGTGGCCTTCGAGAAAGAGCACGTGTTCTCCCTCACAGAGTCCGTGCCGGAGGAGCTGTTGGCGGACGAAACTGTGCTGCTGACCTCCGTGGATGCGGATGAGCTGCGACAGATGCTGCCCGTTGCGGCCACTGGTGCAGGTGTCGTGGTGGGACCTCGCACGATTTTGAAGGCGCTATCGAAGAAGGCGGTGGCCTCATCGAACTTGGTGGCCGAGGAAGGTGCCACAGATCCGCTGTCCCGGACAGCTATTTGGTTGGTGTGGCCGAAAGTAGAGGACGACGAGCTCCGGCAGGAGTTCGTCGGCATTGTCCAGGGGCGCAGGGAGGGCTCGACACGCACGCAGTTGGGGCGCAAGAAGGCTGACGAGCAGCCGAAGAAGTTGTCGGCCCGAGAAAAGACGCTTGCTAAGCAAGCCCGCCGGCAGCGCGCTGGGACCGTCGTAAAGCATGCGCGCAGTGGTCGTGGTGGACGTCGAAGCAGCGGCGGAAACGGGCGACCGCGCAGGCGAAAGTAATCTTTTTACAATATTTTTGCCGTTTCGTTCGACGTGCGCGGAAAAATTAGCCACACTTGTAGTTATGGCTGAAAAGAAGCGCGATTTCACGATTCGAATGATGCGTGAAGAGGACTATCCACAGATCCAAGAGATCTACGAGATTGGCCTGGATACGGGGCACGCGTCCTGGGAGCACTCCGCTCCCGAGTGGGACGAATTCATCGCACTCAAACGAGTGGATTTGTGTTACGTCGCCGTCGACGCAGAAAACCCGGACAAGATTCTGGCTTGGGCATCGGCAGCGCCGGTATCCAAGCGCCCGATTTTCAATGGCGTCATCGAAGACTCCATCTACGTCCATCCTGACGGGCAGGGCATGGGGCTGGCGGCGACGCTGCTGCAGAAGCTTATCGACGATGCCACGGAGCTCGACTGCTGGTCGATTCACTCGTGGGTCTTCCCGGAGAATGTGGGATCGTTAAAGCTGCATCGAAAGCTCGGCTTCCGTGAAGTGGGGATTTACCACCACATGGCAAAGATGACCTACGGCCCAATGGCGGGGCAGTGGCGCGATGTCATTATTTTGGAAAAGCTCCTGGAAAAGCCAGAGGAGCGCGCACTGAAGCGCGTCCAGGAAGAAGCAGAAGCCGCCGGTGAGCCGAACCGTCCGATTCTGGACAAGCTCGACCGCGCCGACGGCCAGGTGGGGGCATAGCTGCCGGGAGCCGCGGCTCCCGCGAATTAATTATTCGACGGTTTCCTTCAACGGATCCTCGCGAACAAAGAACACAATGATTGCTGCCAGAATAATCACTGGCATTAGTACCAAGAAGATCGGCGTCAAACCATCGTTGTAGCTGGAGATCAGCGCTTCATGGATTGGCGCCGGCATGCTATCTAGTACGTGCGGCGTCAGTGAACCGATCGACTTAGAGGAAAAGCCCTCCGGGCCCATCTGCTTTGCGAACTCTGCTGCAGCCTCCGGTGATGCGGCCTTGATTTGTTCGACAGCAGCCGGAACGCGTTCGCCTGCCAGGTCCTTCATGCGGTGGATGAAAATCGAACCCACAATGGAGGAACCGACCGCACCACCAATCTGGCGGAAGAAGTTATTCGCAGCGGTAGCGGTACCGACCATGGCGACCGGGAAGGAGTTCTGCACGATGAGAACCAGAACCTGCATGCCGGTGCCCAGGCCGAAGCCCATGATGAACAGGTACACACCAACCTGCCACAGCGGGGTGGTGGTCTCCAGCGTGGACAGCAAGTAGAGGGAGACAGCCATAATCATCAGGCCGACGAAGGGGTAGAAGCGATACTTACCAGTCCGCGAAATAATCTGGCCAACGCCAATTGAGGTGAGCAGCATGCCGACCATCATCGGCGTCATCATCAAACCTGCAGCGGTCGGTGACATTGAGTGCACCATCTGCAGGTAGGTCGGAATATAGGCCATAGTGCCGAACATCGCGATACCCAGAATGAGACCCGACACAGTCGTGAGCACGAAGTTCCGGTTATTAAACAAGTGCGTCGGAATCAGTGGGTTGGAAACGCGAGTCTCGGTGAGGAAGAACAGCACCCAGGAAACGACAGAGGCAACGATAAGCGAGATGATGACCCCGGAGTTCCAGTCGTACTGTGTACCGCCCCACGTGGTGGTGAGAATTAGCGTCGAGGCAGCGGCAGTCAAGAACATCGTGCCGATGTAGTCGAAGTTTCCTTCACTCTGGCGTCGGGGCAGCTTCAGGAAGGCCGCAGCTGCCGATAGTGCAACCACGCCCATCGGGACGTTGATCCACAGGCCCCAGCGCCAGCCCGGGCCGTCGGTGAACCAGCCTCCCAGCACTGGTCCCAGCACGGAACTCAGACCGAACACAGCACCCATGATGCCCATGTACTTACCGCGCTGGCGTGCGGGAATAACCTCGGCCAGGATGGCCTGTGAGGAAACCATCAATGTACCGCCAGCAAATCCCTGAAAAGCGCGGGCGGCGATGAGCAGGCTCATGGAGTTGGTGATTGCACCCATGACGGAACCGACCATGAACAGCGCGATGCCCATCATGAACAGGCCCTTGCGCCCAATCATGTCACCGAGCTTGCCGACAATCGGCATTGCCACAGTCTGTGCCAACAGGAATGCAGAAATAACCCACGACATGTGGTCAACTCCGCCGAGCTCGCCGACGATGGTCGGCAGGGCGGTGGCGAAAATCATCTGCCCCAGCGAGCTCATCAGCATAGTGAGAATGAGCGCGAAGAAAATGATTCCCAAGTGGGACTTGTTGTCAGAAACCGTGGTGTCGGTTTGATCTTGAGCAGTGGTGTTGCTAGCTGTCACTATTCCTCCTCCAGAAATTTTTAACGACGTCGGCGGCGTCGTGAAGCGGTGTATCTGTTGTGAATTCGTCCCGATGAGCCGATGAGTACAGCACGCATTCGCGGACGAAACCGACCGACAGTGCTACCTCGTGCCCGACGGGCAGCTCGGGGTGCGTGCGCGACTGTGGATTCATCTCGAAATAGCGCTCAAAGGCAGAACGGACGCGGCGCATTGAGTTGCCAAAATTCGAAATGACAACCGTCGATAGCTTTGGCTCATTGCGCAAAATCTCGCGGATACGCTCCTTGAGCAGACGGTGAAACTCTTCGGTTGCCCCCAGCTCTTTATATCGGAGTAGCTGGGATTGCTGCTTTTTCTCGATGAAATCGAGCATGTCCGCGATGGGGTCTTGGTGAATTTGGGCGAGGAATACCTCTTCATCGTCAGCATCGAATGACATGATGCCGTTGCCGAAGATGGCTTGATCCTTGGAGTCGAAGTAATTGAAGAATGTGCGTCGACTGATATTGACCCGCTGACAGATGTCTTCGATGTTGACTTGGTCGTATCCGCGATCCAATACAAGGGCGGTCGCGGCATCGGCCAAAGCGCAGTGTGTTTGAAACCTTTTGAGCTCCCGGAGACCGCACTCGGGGTGTTGGCCCGGGTCCAATCTGTGATAGGTATTCTCATCAATTTGCACGAGGTGCAAAGTTACACCGAGTGCAATGTGATGGCAAGTTGATGAGTCAACAGGTGTTTGAGTACCTATGCAGAGAGCATCTTTGGGTTGTTCAGGATGCCGTGGACTCAGGCGCAGGGGTCGGGTTGTTGATAGTCGCAACGCGCCATTCAATTACACAACCTTCGTGTTTTGTGTAGGCACGGTGGAAGGCTACGTCTCCTTCAATAGCTCGTGGCGCAGGGCGTCGTTAAGCGAAGTGAAGCGGAACCTGTGCCCCGCCTTTTGCAGCGCTGCTGCCTCTACTCTCTGATTCGCGAGAGCCAACTCCGCAGCACCGCGTTTGCCCAGCAGTACTGCAGGCCCCAGTGAAGGAATCGGAACCGCCGTCGGGCGGTGCAAGACCTCTCCCAATACCCTCGTGAACTCCGCATTATTCACTCCGGAAGCCAGTGGCACCACCGCATTGACAGGTCCGGCAAGTGCGGAATCTGCCAACGACCGGTGATAGATGTCCAACAGGTCGTCCAAAGCAATCCACGGGAACCACTGCTCGCCCGACCCCAATCTTCCTCCAAGTCCGGTGAACACCACGCCCGCTAGTAGCGGCAAGAGTCCGCCGCCACCAGCAAGCACGAGACCAGTACGGACGTTTACGACCCGCTTGCCTGCATCGCGAGCGGGATCCCATGCATTTTCCCAATCGCGCACGATAGCCGAGAGACTGTCCGCGGCGGCGCTGCCGTCGTAACGCTGCGCTTCCGCGCCAGGGCCAGCGTCCTCGGTGAGCACCTCTGGGCCACGATCCGCACCGTAGAACCCCACCGCCGACGCTCCAACCGCGACCTTCACGCTGTCAGTAGATGCAACGAGCTTTGCCAGAGCTCGCGTTGGTTCGACACGGGAATGGCGAACCTTTCGAAGATGCGCCTCCGTGAAGCGCCCCGCAATCGGTGCGCCGGCCAGATGGATGACCGCGTCGACTCCCTCCAGCAAGTCAGCTGCGGGTGCCGCAGTATCCCAATATCGCTTGTCCACACCCGTCTGTTCACGTGAGCGCACCAGCAAAATCACCTCATGTCCGGCCGTGGTCAGTAGCGCGCGCAGCTGCGTTCCGACGGTCCCCGTAGCTCCACTGATCGCCACTGTCAGCGGCTCCGGCACATGCCCCAAATACTCCGAAAGCCTATCGACGGCCGCAAGGTCGCCAGCAACCTTCGTAGCACGGTAGGCGAACATCGAATCCAACCCGGGTACCGGAACCTTGGTGTCAACGGTGTCCTCTAAAACCGTGCCAGCGCTGCCGTCGTCAAGCGGAGTATCGGAGAGAACGTGGGTGTGCTTCCACCCCGTGATGCGGCGAAAGGGCTCGCTGGTGACTTCGTCAATGAATCTCTGGCCGGGGAGGAAACCGGCCGGGTCGTGACGTGCAATCCATTTGAGGCCAGCCGGCATGGAGAATACGGTCGTGCCGTCGGCGAGGTTGGCGGATTCGGATTTCGGTGACATCGGGAGAAGCCCCGGTGTTAGGCGGGTGACAGCGCCTGGGCGGGAGAACCACTCGGCGACGCAACGGCGAGGAAATGCGATGGTGTGGCGATAGGTGGGAATAGTTAGTCACTCTCTGAAACTTGTCCGACGTTAAGGAAAAATAGTAGACCCCGAAGTCTTTCAGCGAAGTGAGACTACGGGGTCTTATGCGTAAGGTGCTCTCACACCTTCGAGTTCAGAAAGAACTAGTCACGATCAGTGTTGGCCATTGCCAGCACGTCGAGGCGCTTGTCCAGCTCTTCCTCGGTCAGCTTCTCGCCGTCGACGAAGCCCATGTCGATAACAGTCTGACGGATGGTCTTACCTTCCTTCAGAGCAGTCTTAGCGACCTTAGCTGCGTTCTCGTAGCCGATGGCGGAGTTCAGCGGGGTCACAATCGACGGGGAGGACTCAGCCAGAGTCTTCATACGCTCAACGTTCGGCTCGATGCCGTCCACCAGCTTCTCGGCGAAGACGCGTGCGGTGTTCGCCAGCAGCTTAGCGGACTCCAGCACGTTACGTGCCATGACCGGGATGAAGACGTTCAGCTCGAATGCGCCGTTAGCGCCAGCAAACTCAACAGCGGTGTCGTTGCCCAGAACCTGCGCTGCGACCTGGGTGGCAGTCTCGCACAGAACCGGGTTGACCTTACCCGGCATGATGGAGGAACCCGGCTGCAGATCCGGCAGGTGAATCTCAGCAAGGCCGGTCAGCGGGCCGGAGCCCATCCAGCGAATGTCGTTAGCGATCTTGTTCAGGGAGACTGCGACGGTGCGCATAGCGCCGGAGAATTCGACCAGGGCATCGCGGTTAGCCTGAGCCTCGAAGTGGTTCTGAGCCTCGCGCAGCTCCTTGATGCCGGTCAGTTCGACGAGCTCAGCGGTGACCTTGGCACCGAAGTCCGCCGGGGTGTTCAGGCCGGTGCCAACAGCGGTACCACCGATTGGCAGCTCGCCCAGACGCGGCAGGGTGGCCTCGATGCGCTCAATGCCAGCCTCAATCTGGCGGGCGTAACCGGAGAACTCCTGACCCAGGGTCACCGGGACAGCGTCCATCAGGTGAGTGCGGCCGGACTTAACAACGGTCTCCCATTCCTTGGCCTTCTTAGCCAGGGACTCCTGCAGAACCTTCAGTCCCGGGACGAGGTCCTTGACAGCTGCCTCGGTTGCTGCGACGTGAGTGGCAGTCGGGAAGGTGTCGTTGGAAGACTGACCCATGTTGACGTGGTCATTCGGGTGAACCTCAACGCCGTTGGCCTTTGCGATGGACGCAATGACTTCGTTGGTGTTCATGTTGGAAGAAGTGCCCGAACCGGTCTGGAAGACGTCAATCGGGAACTCAGCATCGTGCTTGCCTTCGGCAATTTCCTTGGCAGCGGCGACGATGGCATCTGCCTGCTCAGCAGACAGCAGGCCGCGCTCCTTGTTGACGATGGCGCAAGCTGCCTTCAGCAGACCCATAGCGCGAATCTGTGCAGACTCCAGCGGACGGCCGGAAATCGGGAAGTTCTCAACTGCACGCTGAGTCTGTGCGCGCCACAGGGCGTTAACCGGAACCTTAACCTCGCCCATGGTGTCGTGCTCGATGCGGAACTGCTGCTCTGTCATTCGTTGCCTCTTTCAGTTAGGGGAACTTGAGTGCGCGCAGAACGGCCCCTCATTGCGCATGCAATTTTCATGCGATGCAGAACCGTTAGCGCATTCATCTTCAAGTATGAATCAGTTTGTTAAAAAAGTGGTGCCCTGAGGGCACCACTAAAGGGGTAGTTACTTACAGATCGATGTCAGGCATCTCGCCCTTGCCGTAGTCGATGCTGGCGTACTTGCGCAGCTTCTCCAGGGAGTGGAAAGCCTCGATGCGGCGGATGGTGCCGGACTTGGAGCGCATAACCAGCGAGCGGGTCCACGCGCCGTTACCGCGGTAAGCGACACCGCGCAGCATGTCGCCGTTGGTGACACCAGTGGCAACGAAGTAGCAGTTGTCGGATGCGACCAGGTCATCGGTGGTCAGAACACGAGAAAGATCGTGCCCAGCGTCGAGAGCCTTCTTAATTTCAGCCTCATCGCGCGGGTGCAGTTTGCCCTGGATCTCGCCGCCCATACACTTCATGGCGCATGCGGTGATGACACCTTCTGGGGTGCCGCCGACGCCCATCATGATATCGACCGAGTTCGTGTTCTGAGCTGCGGCAACAGCGCCAGCAACGTCACCATCGCCAATCAGTCGAACCTTGGCGCCAGCTTCGCGGATGTCACGAATCATGTCAGCGTGGCGCGGGCGATCCAGCACGACAACAGTGACATCTTCCGGACGCAGCCCCTTGGCCTTAGCAACGACCTTGATGTTGTGCTCAACTGGAGCCTCGATGTCAATCTTGCCGGCAGCCTCCGGGCCAACAGCAATCTTATCCATGTAGAACACAGCCGACGGGTCGTACATGGAGCCGCGGTCTGCAGCAGCAAGAACAGCGATAGAGTTCGGGCGGCCCTCTGCCATCAGAGTCGTGCCGTCAATCGGGTCAACCGCGATGTCAACGGCCGGACCTTGGCCGTTGCCGACCTTTTCGCCGTTGAACAGCATCGGGGCTTCGTCCTTTTCGCCCTCGCCAATAACAACGACACCGTTCATAGCCACGGTGTTGATGAGCTGACGCATGGCATCGACGGCAGCGCCGTCGCCCTTTTCCTTCTGACCACGACCGACCCACTGACCAGCTGCCAGTGCAGCGGACTCAGTAACTCGGACGAGCTCCATCGCAAGGTTGCGATCTGGTGCTTCAGGATTCGAGGCGTTCATTGACTTCTGGCCCTTCCGTGGTTTTTTAGAACTCTTTTGAGGTTTGAGAATGTGCTGGGAGACGCCACGCCAGGAAACTGGGGTTTAGCGCTGCAACAATTTCTATTGATTGATGTTTGGCGCATCGGTTTTAGCGCCTTTGCATCTGTTACTAGTGTTCCACCTTTTTGGTGTTCGGGGGTGGACGCAGCGCCAAAGTGGGGGGAGTTTCAGGGCTAAACCCCCACATCACGCGGTTATCAAAAGTTTGTTCCGGCGTCAGTTCGCTTGACGACGTCGACAGCGTCCGTCATCAAGTATTGCTAGCTGCAGCTGTGCGGGTACGACTGATGACTAGGTTCGTTGCGGGGCCTTTGGCATACTTGAGCGCGTGGCGAATGAGAAACCTAGGATTTTGCAGGACAGTCGAGACATGATTCTCACCCTCGTGGTGATGTTTCTTGCGGTGGCTGTCACCATTGGCTTTACCGGCCTGTGCAGTTTTAACCCCGGGAAGCCGGAAAACGGTCCGGTGCACGAAGTCGATGCTGCCCCATTCGTGAACGTGGAGGCTCGGCGCGTGGACTATCCAGTTCGCCTGCCGAAGGTGCCTGAGGGCTGGACTTCAAACTCGACCCGCGCGGGTATGGCGGCGGGGAAGCAGACGACCATTATTGGCTATGTCACCGCTAGCGGAGCATTCATTCAGGTCACGCAAACAGATGCGGAAGCAGGTCAGCTGCCGGATGATGGTAAGAACCGTCTCCGGGACGGTACTACTGACGTGGAAGGTACAACCTGGACTAAGTATGAGCCGGCTGAGGACAACGTGCGTCGCGTATGGGTTGGGGACCTCGGTGACTCCCGCGCAATTATCGAGGGCACTGCCAACGACGAGGAGTTCACACAGTTGGCGGCGGCTATGCAGAAGGCCGAGCCAATCGATCCGGACGCGACAATGCCGGATTCGTCACAGCCGCAGCCGACTGCGTCCGAGATGCCGTCGGCACCAGCAAAGTAGGCCGAGTTGAGCACTCACCTGGAGTGGTAATCCCGACTAGAGCCATAAAATAGCTGAACTCAGCTATCAGCGAAGAGACGAGAAACGATATGAACCGACGATCGTTTCTCGTCTCTTTTTAGTCCTCATCGCCCACATTCTCGGCAGAAGCCGAGACATCCTGATTCTTGCTGGCCAAGGCGGCTTCAACCTTTGCCCGGGCGCCAGCCAAATGCTCCTCGCAGCGGCGGGCCAGCGCCTCGCCTCGCTCCCACAGCGCCAGGGATTCATCCAGGCTCATCTGTCCGAGTTCTAGGAGCTTGACGGTCTCGACCAGCGCATCTCGAGCCTGCTCGTAGCTCAGGTTCTCCACCGGTACCTGTTCCTCCGAAGAGGGAGCCTGACCCGCGCCGAAAACATTGTCATTCATTAGCGAATACGTCCTTCACATTTAGTAGTTAAAGCTTCAAGGTTGGAAAAGTCATTGCTTACTAATTCGCCGGCTTCGTAGCTAGCGTCGCTGCAGAGATGGAGCCGTCACTGACGCGAATTCGCAGTTGGGAACCCATCGGAGCATCTGCAATAGAGGTCACAATCTGTGGTTCCGGCTGAGTAGCCGATTGTGCCTGCACGATGGCATAGCCGCGAGCGAGTGTGGCAGAGGGGCCAAGTGCTGAAACCTTGCCGCGCAATCCCGATACCACTGCCTCCTCGCGTTCCAGACTGCGGTGGATGAGAAAACGCAGCCGATCCACTTGCGCCGTGACAAACTCTTCACGCACGCGGATGGGAGTGAGCGGATCGCGCAGTACCGGCCGCGACGTTAAATCCCTCAGAGTAGCTACTTCACGGTCAACCCATCGCCGCAGGGATGCCGAGGAGCGCTCACGAAGCTGTGCAATTAGGCGTCGTTCCTCAGCAGCATCGGGCACTGTTTTCTTTGCTGCATCCGTCGGTGTGGCAGCACGTAAATCAGCGACGTAATCCAACAGCGGAGTATCCGGCTCGTGCCCGATTGCAGAAACCATCGGTGTTGTCGCCTTACTCACCGCACGAATCAGAGCCTCATCTGAAAAAGGCAGCAAATCTTCGACACTGCCACCGCCACGGGCGACGATGATGACATCAACCTCCGGATCGGCGTCGAGCTGTGCAAGCGCCTCAATAATCTCCGGAACAGCCTTGGCGCCCTGCACAATTGTGTTGATTACCCGGAAATCCACTTCGGGCCAGCGGGCACCCGCGACCGAAAGCACATCGCGTTCAGCCGCCGAACCGCGACCAGTAATCAACCCGATCTTGTTGGGGAGGTAGGGCAGAGGGCGTTTCAGCCGTGGATCAAAAAGTCCTTCCGCCGCTAGCGCCTGGCGCAGCTGTTCCAGCCGCGCCAATAGTTGCCCCAACCCCACGGGCCTCCACTCCGTAGCCCACAGGGAAAACTGCCCCCGCCCGGCATAAAACGCAGGCTTGCCCAAAACCACTACGCGGTCGCCGTTGCGCAACGGATTATTGCGCAGAGCCGCCGTAGAACAAGTCACCGACACCGAAAACTCCGCGGAGGTGTCACGCAGAGTGATGTAAGAGAGCTTCCAGCTCGGCTTGGAGTTGACCTGGGCGATTTCCCCCTCTACCCAAATCTGTCCAAGGCGCTCAATGTAGTCCTTGACTAACTGGTTCAGGCGTCGAACCTGAACCGGTTTCTCGGCCGACGTTTCCAATTTCGACATACATCAACACTTACACGATGGTGCGGATCGCCCTGCTAATAAACGCACGTTGCCCACAGGCTAAATCTGCCTGTGGGCAACTGTGACGGTAAAAGTGCAAGCCCGAGCTACTTGCGGTAACGAGACCTGCTATCGCGCCCGGTTATGCGTTCCTGGCGAGGGCGCTGCTGTCGCGGTGGCCACTCCTCGGTGCGACGGTGGTTGCTCCCCGGGCGTGCGGGACTCTGTTGAGGCTTTTCGGACCGAGACTCCGGCGAAGACTGTTCTCCCCACATCCGTGCCGTTCCTGCCGCTTGACGACGGGGAAACTCCTGCGTTGGCCGCTGCGGTGCGTTTGGCCGTTCAATCGGACGACGAGGCTGCTGTCTAGTCGAGTTCGGCGAAGTGGAATCCTGAGTGAACTGCGCCTGGCCCGGATGCGGGCGAGACTGCCAACGGGATGTTGGCTGCTGGGCCCGCTGGGCGAAATTCGAGCGCTGCTGGGCGCGCTCCCCAGAGCGGTCAACTGGTCGCTCACGCAGTTGCTCGGCGTTGCGCGATGCCGAGCTGGCGCTCGCTGCCGGTCGGGCACCAGAACGAGAAGTCTCCTGCCGAGAGCGTGCAGCCTGCTGGCGCGCCTGGCGGCGAGCTTCGGCATCTCGGATAATGTCCGCAGCGGGACGTCGTGAAGCAGGGCGTTCCTGAGAGCGAGAAGCTACGCGGCGATCAGATTCGGCGAGACGACGGCGCACCTGAGAGCTGGATTCGACAGCGGCTTCGTCACGATGCTGGCGCTGTTTAGCGGCCTTGCGCTGGGTGTTGAGGGATTTCTCCTGGGTGCGGGTGATTTCGAGGTAACGCCATACTGCGATGATGACACAGATGATCATCAAGATCAGCAGCCACGGGAACTGCTGGATGATGGGATATGCCGAGGTCACCAGGCGAGCGCGTTTAGAGGTCGTCGCGGTCGCGCCACCATTTTCGGGATCGGCGAGAGAACCGGTAAACCACGCTGTGAAAAACGTGACAAGCGCGAACAAAATGGGGATTTGAGCGACGGTAACTACCAGGCCGCGAGGAACCACCAACAGTGTTCCGGCGACAGCAGCCACGGCAAAAGCAATGAAGTAGGGCTTGCCAAGCGAACCGTTGGGAACAGAAAAGAGCAAACCAAAAACTCCGGCCAGAAGCATCAGCAACGGCGGCACAAACATTGGCACGCGTGGAAGCAGGGGTTTGTTCCCACTGCCTTTACGGGTTATTGCTGATCTGTTCGACACGAATGCGTATCCTACCGGTTATTAGTGATAAAAACGGGCAAGCCCGGTATAAGAGCCTGCCCGTGTCTTGGAATCTCGCCCTACTTGTTTTTCTTAGAGAAAGGCCCGGAGACGACTTCAGTGACCTTGTGGAAGGCCTTGGTCATCGTTCCCTCTTCCTGCTTGGTCGGACCAGCATCGGGGGAAACCTTACCGGCGGTGCGAGCATCTGCCTTCACAGCGCTCTCCGCGGAGCTGTCGGAGTCATCACTGCCCAGACGGAACGAAGCCAGTCGGTCGCGCATCGCACGGCCGGCAGCTTCAATCTGAATGCCGGAGATTGATCCGGCGTCCGTGGCGAACTCGATATCCTTTGCAGTCTTGTCGCCCGTACGCAAATCAGTGAGGTCGCCGAGGTAGCGGAACCAGACCGCGACGACTGCAGTGACCGGCACCGCCAGGAAGGCGCCGATGATGCCGAAGATACCGCCACCGAGTAGGACAACCAGCAGGACGATTGCGGCGTGCAGGTCCATAGCCTTGGACTGCAGAATCGGCGAGAGGATGTTGCCCTCAATCTGCTGGACGGCAATGATGATGAGCAAGACAAAGATTGCTGTGGTCAGGCCGTTGGCAACAAGTGCGACAACCACCGCAATGAAGCCGGCGGTGAACGCGCCGACAATAGGAATGAAGCCAGCGAAGAAAGTCACCACGGCCAGGACCATTGCCAGCGGCACATTCAAAATCGCAAGACCGGCACCGATGAAGACCGCGTCGATAAGCGAAACGATAGCCTGCGTGCGGATGTAGCCCGACAGCGTGTTCCAGGAGCGGGTGAGTACCTCCGTGAGATGCCAGCCGAGGCGACGTCCGGTCAGGCGGCGGAGCCATGGCAGGAAGTCCTGGCCGTCCTTGATGAAGAAGAACGTCAGCACCAGCATTGCCATCAAGGTTACGGCGACCGAAGAGACCACCGAGATGCCTTGGAAGACTGTGTTGGCGATATCGCCGGAGCGCTCCTGGAGCCATTGGGAACCCTGGTCCAGAGCGTCGAGGATTTGTTCATCCTTGACGTTAAATGGCGGTGCCTGAATGATGTTCTGGACTTCTTGAATGCCGTCGGTGAACTGGCGACGCAATTCTGGGAACTGCGACTGCACAGTCGGTGCGAGGAACGCGACGACGCCGCCAAGCAGCGCCAGCGCGCCTAGGATGACCGTCAGTGCGGAGAGTGCGCGGGGCCAGCGGTGTTTCATCAGGAACACGGCGGGCGGAGCCAGCACCGTGGAGACAATCAGAGCCAGCAGAATCGGCAGAACGCCAGCCCAAATCTTTCCCAGAATCATAGCGCTGACATACAGCGCCGCTGCGGTGATGAGGAAACGCAGGCACCAACCTGCGAACCATCGGGCGCCCTCGCCAATGACGTCGGCGCGGTCGATGGACTCGGAGTCATTTTCGCTCATAAGCTCATCGAGGTTTTCAGCATCTTCCGGCAGATCCGGTTGCGTTGCCGCTGACTTATGGGCGTCGGAGGGGATAGACAGAGACTGTTCTATACGCAGAGGCTCCGATCCCATTACGTGATCGATAGCGTCTTTTTCGGACTGCGCAGTCCACTCTTCGCCTTCATTGGGTTTATTGCTCACGTATTCATTATGGGGGTTCGGAGGGGATAGGGGGCAACTTCACGAAGTTAGGGCGAGTTCAAATCTTTCTCCCCGAGCCCGTAAGATGAGCAATGTGAGTCTTACACTTGGAATCGTCGGTCTGCCCAATGTCGGAAAGTCAACCCTGTTTAACGCCTTGACACGCAACGATGTGCTGGCTGCGAATTATCCGTTCGCCACCATCGAGCCGAACGTCGGCGTTGTGGAGCTTCCCGATCCCCGTTTGAATAAGCTCGCCGAAATTTACGGCTCCGAGCGTATTCTTCCGGCTACGGTGTCGTTTGTGGACATCGCCGGCATCGTCAAGGGTGCATCGGAGGGCGAAGGTCTAGGTAACAAGTTCCTCGCCAACATCCGCGAGGCTGACGCTATCTGTCAGGTCGTCCGTGTCTTCAATGATGATGATGTCGTGCATGTCGACGGCAAGGTTGACCCGGCCTCTGACATCGGTGTGATTGAAACCGAGCTCATCCTGGCTGATATCCAGACTATTGAGAAGGCGCTGCCGCGTCTGGAAAAGGAAGCCAAGAAGGATAAGGAAAAGGTCGGTGAGGTTGAAGCCGTCAAGCAGGCTCTGGCCGTGCTGGAAGAGGGGCGCACTCTCTTCGCTGCTTCCGATGATGTGAAGCTCTCCGCTCTGCGCGAGCTGCACTTGCTCACCGCAAAGCCGTTCCTCTACGTCTTCAATGCTGACGAGGAAGTGCTTGCCGACGAGGACCGCCGCGCGGATCTAGCCGCTGCTGTGGAACCGGCAGACTGTGTGTTCCTCGACGCCAAGGCTGAGTCGGACCTTCTGGAGCTGGATGAGGAATCCCGCAATGAGCTCCTGGCTGAAATTGGCCAGACCGAGCCGGGTCTGCATTCGCTTGCTCGCGCTGGTTTCCGCACTCTTGGTCTGCAGACTTACCTGACCGCTGGCCCGAAGGAGTCTCGCGCCTGGACCATTCCGAAGGGTGCTACGGCCCCGCAGGCTGCCGGCGTGATTCACACTGACTTTGAGCGTGGCTTCATTAAGGCTGAAATTGTGTCCTTCAGTGATCTGGTCGAGGCCGGTTCGATTGCCGAGGCAAAGGCTAAGGGGAAGGTCCGCCAGGAGGGCAAGGACTACATCATGCACGACGGCGACGTGGTTGAATTTAAGTTCAATGTGTAGCTAGGCCTTATTAATAGCGTTTGACAACACGCGCTCCTATTTGCCGTCGTATCTCACGAGACGCTGACGTGGATGGCCGCACCATCGACCTGCAGCCTCAGGACTGTGAAGTCATTGCAAAGCAGCGTGGCTTGCACGTTGGACATAGGACATAACGACGTCGATCAGTCCATTTCCGCGTCAAAGAAGAATGTGGCTCGCCCCAACTACGACGCCATGGTGGCATCCCTCGAACGCGGCGAAATCGACGCGATCATCTGCTGGGACCTCGCTGGACAGTCCGATCGGTCGGACAGAATTACTCCCGCACCCCAGCGTAATCAGGGGTGCACCTTAAAAACATTCGGAGGTGGGGGTAACTCCCCCTCGTTGCCCAGAGACAAAATACGCCAGTGGCGTCTGTATGACGCCCCGAAGGTAGGACAAATTCCAATCCAGAGAGGTCTTGCACTGTTGCGGTGCGGTTGTCTTCTTTCTCACCGTATTGCACCCTGCGAAATTAATTGGATACGATAGAACCATGTTGATTTCAGGTTCCGTTTTCATGCGGCCGCTCACCAACCGCTAAGGCGGTTTTCTCCCTCCCGCGGGTCAAAAACCGCTCCGGTCCTTTAGCCGGGCGGCCATTTGCCATGCCCGGCTCCGTTTCAACTCCACGGAGCACACCTGATGTCTACATACGGATACGGCCGTCACGAACATGGCCAAAATTTTCTCACAGACCAAAAGATCATCAACACCATCGTCGATCTTGTAAAACAAACCACCGGCCCCATCATCGAGATCGGGCCGGGAAGCGGTGCCCTCACTCACCCGATATCCCGCTTGGGGAGGGCAATAACGGCAGTTGAGGTAGACGCAAAACTAGCTGCCAAACTCACAAAAAAGACCGCCTCGGCGTCGGTCGAAGTGGTCCATGATGATTTCCTTAACTTCCCGTTACCCGCCACTCCCTGCGTCATTGTGGGAAACATTCCCTTTCACCTCACCACTGCCATTCTTCGAAAGTTGTTGCATGCGCCGGCATGGACTGACGCTGTACTCCTCATGCAGTGGGAAGTCGCTCGCCGCCGGGCCGGGGTAGGCGCAAGCACGATGATGACGGCTCAGTGGTCCCCATGGTTCACGTTTCACCTTGGTTCCCGAGTACCAAGGTCTGCTTTCCGTCCACAGCCTAACGTTGACGGGGGGATCTTAGTGATCCGCCGGGTGGGTGACCCGAAGATCCCGATAGAGCAACGCAAAGCCTTTCAGGCTATGGTGCACACCGTTTTCACCGCCCGGGGACGCGGGATAGGGGAAATTCTCCGAAGGGCAGGGTTGTTTTCATCACGTTCAGATACACAATCATGGTTGCGCTCGCGAGGAATCGACCCCGCAACCCTACCCCCCAGATTGCGCACCAGCGACTGGATCGATCTCTTTCAGGTGACTGGTTCCTCTCCATCGCACCATCGGCCAATTTCACAATCGGGAAGTAGTCAACGCCCTCCTCAACGCAAAAAACGAGGCCGGCGGCGTTAATCTCCCCGCCACCCAAACCGAAATCCACCAGTAGTAGTGGACGACCAGTGCTGGTCTACCGTGAGCCGGGTTATGACAGTGACGTGTTCTCGTCGGGCACAGTCATAGTTCCCGGCGTTGCCGGCGACAGGGTTCTATACCCAGCAGCGGGGCCGATCAAAATTACCCGCACGGGGAACGACCCTGCTGGTGGTTTCGATTTTGATGGAAGCGAGGAGATTAGCCCCTCGACAACTCCCCGTAGCTGGCGAACAGTAGCTCCTGGCGCTGGCGCTCGTTGGTGAGTTTGCGTGCCACACCGAAAGCTTTATTTACTTCTCGGTCCATTTCGTCGTGAGCCTTGAGCAGAGTTTGGTCCATCGCTAACGGGTTGTAGTGCTCCGCGAGTGACCCCTCGGGGTGCCGCTCGCGGGCCCGCAGTACCAACTGTCCAGCGTCGATGATTCGCTGCTGCGCTTTCTCATCTAGTTCACACGGAGCTGGTCCGAAGGAGTAGCTCCCGGTGTACTCCGAAGAACGGAAAAATGAATAGTGGGGATACATCGACTTCCATTTTCCATTCTCCCGGCTCAGAGTATTGAGGGGGCTGGGACCGGGTCCGTAAACCCTTTATGTTTTCCACGCACAGCGGTTTATAGCGACGATCCCTATAGGTTTTCCGCAGAACCTATATGTATTTCTGTGCACCCCCATGTTGTCCGTTTTAGCGGTATTTCGTTGCTACTTCCGCACTTGCGAATAAAATGGTTATTTATCGCCGACACTCCGTGGAGTTCAAATTTAACGTGTAGCGTTATTGACGCTTCGCGTTATGGGGGATAGGGTGAAGCATGATCCAGTCGTTCGCTGACAAGGACACTGAGCGTTTGTGGAATCGAGAGCGAGTTCGCTCGATCGATTCCCGCATTCACTTAGTAGCGCTGCGCAAGCTTCGCCAGCTTGGGTACACGCAGACTCTTGATGAGTTACGGATTCCCCCGGGAAACCGGCTCGAGGCGTTGAAAGGTGATCGGCGGGGTCAGTTCAGCATTCGAATCAACGACCAGTGGCGGATCTGTTTTCGTTGGTCCGCCGCGGGGCCAGAGGAGGTTGAGATCGTTGACTACCACTGACAAGCTCCCTCCGGTTCACCCCGGTGAGATTCTCATGGAGGACTTTCTCAAGGAAATGGGGATCACCCAGCACAAGCTCGCAGTCTCCATCGGCGTTCCGCCCCGCCGGATCAACGAAATTGTTCACGGTAAGCGGGCTGTAACCGCGGACACTGCTCTTCGCTTGGCTAAGTTCTTCGGAATGAGCCCCCAGTTCTGGCTCGGGTTACAGACTCAATATGACTTGGACGTTGCGGAAGACAAGATCCTCTCGGAAATCGAGCGGATTCAACCGGTCCAAGCTGTCTCAGCGTAGCGGTTACCCGAACCAGGTCCGTCAGCGTGAGGATATGCATGCGGATGGTTCGAACTAGGGAATTTGGGGCCGCCGTCGCGTGGACTTGAGTTCCGAGCGCCGCTTTTTCGCTTCGAGACGGCGTCGCACCGAGCTCCGCGTCGGCTTGGTCCTGCGCCGCGGGGGAGGAGGCGGAGCGAGCGCCTCGCGCAAGAGGGCGGCCATGCGTTCGCGTGCCTCGGCGCGGTTGCGTACCTGCAATCGCTGGGTCGATGCGGTAACGGTAAGGACGGTGCCGTCTAGGCGGTGCTCGTGGTTGTGGAGGACGCGGCGACGCTGGGCGTCGGAAAGCGATGAGCACGTAGCGATATCGACGGAAAGCTGCACTTTGCTGTCCGTAGTATTGACGCCTTGGCCGCCTGGTCCCGACGACTTCGCGAACCGCTCCGTCAGGTCGGCGGCGACGATGACCAGACCCCCGGGGATCCCTGGGCCAGGCGCGATGGTCAGGTCGTTCATACCGCCCAGCTTAGTTAGAGTTGTTTCCGGATCAGACCCGCCGTGCGAGATCAGGGTAGTGTACGACCACGCCGTCACCGTCGACCTCCAACTCGACGTCGACTCCCCGTGTTCCGCTTTTGTATCGGACAGTTTCAGCATCGACGGAGCTGTAGTACTGGTCTGATGCGATCACCTGGAGGGACGGTATATCAATCCAAGCCATGATCAGCTGCGTTTTCGGGACCTGAGTCTCAAGCAGCGTCAAGCGACGAATAGGCATTGTGTTGGTGAGAGGGCACAGACCGAGATCGCAATCGAGTGCGGCTTTCAGGTCGGCTGACTGGACGATACCGGGGGAGGGCAGATCTTCAGGCTGGGCGCCCTCTTCATTGGTTTCCGCCGACCACACGCCTTGCTCGGACCTAAACAGCTCGAGGCTTCGCCCCCATCCGTCGCCTTCAACGTTCACCGACACACGTTCGGTCACCCAGTTCTCCGCGGCGCGCAGCTCCCACGTGGCCTTGTATCCATCGCCGTATTGCACTCCGGAAGCGGTCAAACCGGCTCCTAAAAAATGAACTGCGGCCTCGTTCCGGATGAGGGGAGTCTTGACATGCTCCCACTTATACGTGCGCTCCATGGTGAGGATTTTACCACGCTTGATGGTGCGAAAAGGCAGGTAGCTTTCGACTGAAACTCGGTCGAGTTCAAATTCAACGTTTAACGCGGGCAGCCGCCGCCGGATTCTCGGTGGCGATTCCGGCCCGAACCTCGGGGACATTCTCGCGCTTCCTCATCTACGTGAGCTCCGCGATTCCGGCCAGCTCACCGCTGCCCCCATCTTCGATAGTTTGAGCGAGCTCGACCACGACCATCTGATCTGGTGCACTGGTTTCCGTCCGGCCCTCGGCCCATTCCGCCACCTCATGCGCGACCGCGAAACCGCGGTGAAGAATCTCCATCTAGTTGGTTACGGCAACTGGACCGGCGACGGTTCGGCAACCCTGATAGGTGTCGGGTCCTTTTGCTAAATACGCTGCCTAGGTAGTCGCGGGTCGTGTCGATGAAGCGCGGCATCAAAAGTTTTGAGACGACGCTTGGTCCCTGAGCAGCTCGATCCTTCAAAGATCCGCGCTGGAGAGCCAGCGCGCTGGGCGAAGGTGCGCCTCAGCGCTTCGCTCGCGCAGCCCGCAGGCCGTTCAAGATCACGATAACTTCAGCGACCTCGTGAACCAATACGACGGCGGCCAGACCCAGCACGCCGCTGATCGCCAGCGGCATCAACACGATGATGATGGCCAGAGACAGCACGATGTTCTGGTTAATAATCCTGCTGCCTCGACGGGCGTGCTGCAGCGCCTGCGGGATCAACCGGAGGTCGTGGCCGGTGAAGGCGACGTCAGCGGACTCGATTGCGGCATCAGAGCCGGTCGCTCCCATTGCTATGCCCACCGTCGCGCCCGCCAGCGCAGGAGCGTCGTTGATGCCGTCGCCAATCATCGCCGTCGGCGTCTTGGAGGAGAGCTCGGCGACGATGCTTGCCTTGTCCTCCGGGCGCAGCTCAGCGCGCACATCGTCGATTCGGGCGATTTCAGCCAGAGCCCGGGCGGTGCGAGCGTTATCGCCGGTGAGCATGCTCACTTCCACGCCGTTGGCGTGCAGGGTCTGCACAGCTTCGGGTACCTCGGGCCGCAGCTCGTCGCGGACCCCGATCGCCCCGGCGAGAGCGTCATCGACGGTGACAAGGACGCAGGTCTGGCCCTCGGACTCCATGCGCTCAACGTCTGCCTTCAGTGGCCCGGCGTCGATCCACCGGGGACTGCCCACAAGTACCCGTCGACCTTCGACGGTGCCGCCGATGCCATGCCCGGCTTCCTCGCTGATGTCCAAGGCAGCGGGCGCTTCGGGCCCCGCTGCCGCGATCGCAGCGGCGAGGGGGTGCGTCGATTGCTGCTCAACTGCCGCCGCGAAAGCAAGCACCTGAGCCCGATCGAATCCGTCTGCCGGGACCACGTCGGTAACCTCGGGCTGGTTGCGGGTAAGGGTTCCGGTCTTGTCCACCGCCAGGTGGCGGATGCCGCCGAGTCGCTCGAACGCCGCGCCGGATTTGATGACCACGCCGAACTGGCTGGCCGCGCCGATCGCGGCCACGACCGTCAGCGGCACCGAGATTGCCAGCGCACACGGCGATGCTGCGACCAGGACCACCAACGCGCGGGTGATCCACGTCTCGGGGTCGCCCAGCAGCGAGCCAATCACGCCGACCAGCACCGCCAGGATCATCACCCCGGGCACTAGGGGTTGGGCAATCCGGTCGGCGATCCGGGCGCGGTCGCCCTTTTCCGCCTGCGCCTGCTCGACCAGGTCCACGAGTGTGGTCAGCGAGTTGTCCGTTCCAGCTGCGGTCGTCTCGACCTCCAGCACGCCGGCGGAGTTGATTGCTCCCGCGGGCACCTCGTCGCCGGGCGCAACCTCCTCCGGAATGGATTCTCCGGGGATCGCTGAGGTGTCAAGGCTGGAGCGCCCAGACCGAATGATGCCGTCCGTGGCGATCCGCTCTCCGGGGCGCACGAGCATCAGCTCGCCAGCCACGAGATCCTTCGCTGCGACCTCGACCGTCGTACCGTCGCGCAGCACCGTCGCGGTCTGCGGTACCAATTTCAACAGTGCCCGCAGTCCGCCCTGGGCCCGGTCCATCGCCTTGTCTTCCAGTGCCTCGGCGATCGAGTACAGGAACGCTAGCGCCGCCGCCTCTCCGACGTAACCGAGGATTACCGCGCCGACCGCGCTGATCGTCATCAGCAAACCAATGCCGAGCTTGCGCTTCGTGGCAAGGTTCCGGATAGCGCCGGGCGTGAACGTATACGCCCCTAGCAGCAGGCCGATCCAGAACAGAACTGTCGCGGGTGTCTCTAGTCCGGACCAGTCCAGCGCCAGACCTATGCAGAGGGCTACGCCGGAGAAGATCGGCAGTAGCAACTCGGGGTCCTTCCACCATGGCCGATCGAGATCTTCGATCTCCGTGGCTGGTTCGTGTTCGCATCCACATGCTGAACTCATGCGTCCGCTCCTTTTCCGTCGCAGCCGGGCACCGAGCACTCAGGGTCGATGCACGGGGCGTTTTCGTCGACAGCCAACGTCGCGTTCACTAGTGCGTTGAGCGCTGTCGCGAGGTGCGGATCGGCGATTTCGTAGCGTGTCTTGCGGCCCTCCGGCTCGGCGACGACGATGCCGCAGTCACGCAAGCAGGTCAGGTGGTTCGAGACGTTCGAGCGGGTCAGGTCCAGGTCGCGCGAAAGCACGGCCGGGTAGCTCGGGCCGTCGAGTAGGGTGATCAGGATTCTGGAGCGCGTCGGATCCGCCATGGCCCGGCCGAGCCGGTTCATGACGTCGAGGCGTGAAGCAATAGTCAGCATATACTGAACTATACAGCAATTACTGAACTATTCAACACGCACTGAACTGACATTGAAGCGAAGAGCTTGCGAACTGCAGGAATTAGTCGATGAGATAGCCGGTAACTGGGCCTTCGTGATTCGGCTGCCAACCCAACGCGGGGGCGACATGCGTGGCGAAGTTGTCCAAGATCTTCACGTTGACGTCGACGCCATCCCGGTGGGGATGGTGATGAGCAGGGTGTCGGCGGACATGACGGCGGCGTCGGCTTTGAGCTGCTCAATGAGTTTGTCCGGCTCGGCGGCATAGGTGCGGCCGAAGGTGGAGGCGCCGACGTCGGGAAGCATGCCCACCTGATCGGAGCCGGAGGCCTGCATGCCGAACAACTGCATGTCCGCGCCGTCGACGATGGGGAAGATAGAGCGGGACACCGACACGCGCGGCGTCCAATCGTGGCCCGCCTTCTTCCACGCGGCGCGATAGCGGCTGATCTGATCCGCCTGGATTTCGCCCAGAGTCTCGGCGGTGGTCTCGGAGACCAGGGTGGAGGACATCAGGTTGAGCCCGTCCTTGGCGGTTTGCTCGGCAGAAGCGTGGGTGCCGGAGCCGTAGAAAATATGCTTACGCAGCTCGGGCGCCATGGGGAAGACCGGCAGGGCGGAGCCGGGTTGGAATATGTTGGGGTACTGCCGGTCCAGCGGTGCGGCGGTGGCGAATCCGTTGCCGTCCACTGCAGCCATGAACGCCTCGAGGTGGGCTCGCGCCACGTCCGCGCCGTTGGGCGCTTTACCCCAGTAGCCGAAGGCCTCCCAGCCGCGGTCAGCCACCTCGGGGGCGCCGCGCGAGATGCCCAGGGCCACGCGGCCACCGGAAATTTGGTACAGCGACGCGGCCTCTTCGGCGAGGTAGAGCGGGTTTTCATAGCGCATGTCGATGACACCGGTGCCCACCTCGATGTGTTTGGTAGTGGCCGCGACAGCACCCAGCAGCGGCATCGGGGCGGAGGCCTGCGGCGCGAAGTGGTGGACACGAAAGGACGCGTTGTTCACGCCGATTTCGTCCGCAGCCTGGGTGATCTCCAGATGAGTCTTGGCGATCTTTTCTGCAGATGGCCCGCGCTAGCTGCCGAAGGCGTAATGCCCGAAGCTTAAGAAGCCGAACGCTTTCATTGGATAACACTCCTTTTGATGGTGTTAACGAGAGGGGGTAACTTTGCAACGAGATGCCGTGGAGTTCAAGCTCGACGTCTAGGGCCGTGGCAAGTCGGTAGTACGTTTTTCGATTCGACGCTTTGGGGCACACTACCGGGGTTGCCGGTGCTCTTCTTAGATTGCGCGGTTCAGATTTCCTAACCTAAAGCTCGTTTGAGCGTGCTATCCGCTGGTGTGCCTCCGATGCTGCTGCTCATAAGGTGGTGGGCGCTCCATGAATACAAGGCGTAAGTCGCGCCTTAGGTCAGGCCGAGGAGGATGCCGTGGCTCACTGGGTCGTAGTCCGAGTTTCCGCACCCACTGGCCTCTGGTGTACGCGCTAGCCCCGCTCGGGGTAGCGCACGAGGAGATCGTTGCCGATGACTGCGCCGTCGTTGAGCGTTGCCTCGCTCACCTTCGCCCCGGCTGCACCCAGACCCATAATGTGGCCAACCTCGTCACCGTGGGCGATGAGGTGGTCGGCGATGATACGCCGGTGGCAGCGCCACCACACCGCCTCGGCGCACATGATTGCGGTGGGGGTTTCCGCGGCGTTCGCCCGTAGCTGCGAGATTGCGTCGGAGAACTCCTCGCCCAGCGCATGGTCGGCGTAATTGTGGAAGCTGCGGTTACGCCAGTTGCCGTTAACCTCAAACGGCACCGAGTGGGACACGTTGCGCCGCCCGGTGAGGCCCTCGCTTCTGCTGTAAGTGATGCCACATGTAGGAAGGTGTTCGGCAAGGTAGTCGCCGTTGAACCACGGGTACTTCCTGGATCCGGGCAGCTTGCGCACATCCACGATGGATGCCACACCGGCAGCTTTGATCATTTCAGCGAAGTCCTCGAACTCGAGGTTGGAGTGGCCCACGGTGAAAATGCGCATGTCGCCAATGCTACGCGCCAAGCGGTTACACCCACATCGGCTTCACGAATGAGAAGGTGACTTTGCAACGACACGTCGTGGAGTTTAAGTGCAACGTGTAAAGGTCTTTCAAGCATCGCGCGATGGGGACGTGGACCCACGATTGCAGGGTCGACTGCGACGGAGTGACCATTGTCTGGCTCAGCCAAGCTATTGACTCTGCGATGCTGCGGATGTGCCATCAGACTCTTCGTGCTGAATGCGTGAGGCATGCAGTCGGGCGTGGGCGATGGCGTCAGGGGTGTTGTCGAAGACGTGATTCTCGTGTGCAAGCTGGTCGAATACGCCGAGTTCGCGCAACACCGGAAAATGTTCGGGCTTCGTGGCTGCGAGCAGGACTCTGGTACCGCGGCGTTCGAGGCGCCCGATTGTGTCGGCGAGCATCTGGGCGCCGGTGGCATCGATCGTCGTGACGTAGCGCATGCGGAGTACGACAACCTTGACCGACGAGGCATCAGCGAGCTCGAGGAGGAAATCGTGCGCTGCGCCAAAGAAGAGAGGGCCTTCCATACGGAAGGCGGCGATGTGCTCGTCGAGGAGCTCGCGTTCCTTGTCGCGGTGGTCTCCCTCGTCTAGTGGGGCGGCTTCCAACACCGCAGTGCGGGCGGTCTCGCGCAGTGCGAAGAAGCCCGCCATTACAAGGCCGATGAGTACGGCGACGACAAGGTCGAACACGACGGTGGCGGCAGCTGTGATGAGCAGGGTCGCCCCGTCGCCCTTGGTGGCGCGTATCACCGAGCGGAGGTTCCGCGGGTGGATCATCTGAATCGCAGTGGCGATGAGCACGCCGGCGAGCGCGGCGAGAGGAATCTCGCCCACCCACCGGGCCGCGACGAGCACGGCCACGAGCAGGAGCAGCGAATGGAACACCGCTGCCAGGCGTGTGCCTGCGCCTGCACGCACGTTGACGGCAGTTCGGGCAATCGCGGCGGTTGCGGGAATCCCGCCGAACAGGGGCGCGACGACGTTGGCCACGCCCTGCCCGAAGAGTTCGCGGTCGGGATCGTGCCGGTCGCCGACAGTCATTGCGTCGGCAACCGTCGCAGACAGCAACGATTCCAGCGCACCGAGAGCTGCGACGGCGACCGCTGCAAACAGCAAGGAATCCAGGTGCTCCCACGGAATCTCTGGCCAGCGCGGAGCAGGCAATGTCGACGGGATGTAGCCGATTGTCTTCAGGCCGCTGTCTGCCAGCATGTTGATGGCCGTTGCTGCAGCTACCAACACTAGCGCCGCGGGGAAGCCACTACGGACGCGCGCAGCAAGCACGATTCCAGCCGCTACTGCAAGGGTCATCACGGGCGCCTGCCATGCCGGAGTATCTAACCAAGCATTGATTGAGCCCCACGCCAACCCGAGGACTTTCTCGCCCTCCACGTCAACACCAAGTGCTGCAGGCAGCTGTTGTAAGCCGATGATTAACGCAATACCGGCGGTGAAACCTTCGACGACAGGTAGTGGCATGTACTTCATCGCGCGGCCAGCGCCGGTGAACGCCAGTACGAGCAGCATGAGCCCTGCCAGCACGCCGACGACGAGAACCCCATCGGCACCATGGTTGGCCACGATGGGGATTAACACGACGGTCATTGCGCCGGTCGGGCCGCTTACTTGGACGTTACTACCGCCGAAGATCGCGGCCAGGATACCCGCAACGATGGCCGTCGTAATTCCGGCCGCCGCGCCGACACCGGACGCAACGCCGAAGCCGAGCGCGAGAGGGAGTGCGACGAGGGCCACCATGAGGCCTGCCGAGAGGTCGCGCCCAATCGTCGCGCGGGACCAGTCCGAGCGGCGCGGTGCGAAACGCAGGGCACGAGATTGGAAGCCCACCGTAGAGGCGGCGGAGGAGGGGCGGGTCATGCTACTTTCTTGCTCCTTCAGGGCTCAATGACACTCAAAGGATACACAAGGTATCATCCTCCGACGGCCGCATTCCCGGTTCTGGCCGAGGCCTCATGTCGACGGAATAAAACTTCCTGACCTGGCGGGAGTTCGCTGGAGCGTTGTCGCGGTGCTTGGAGTGACGCGTGTGAGCCGGTGTCCGAAGAGCAGACAGCCCGGGAGAATCGGTACCAGTGCCATACAGTGCGCGACACCACTGCTCATAGGACGGGCCCGACGGCGGGCTGGGGGGGGGGCGAGGACCGGCTACCGGATTCGGGCTTTCGCGGCGACGAGCAGCAGGGCGGCATGGTCGACTTCGCCGTTTTTGATCTCGCGATTGAGCTTGTGTAGCACCACGGGGCAGCGCAGGCAGCGGATGCCGGATTTGCAGCACTTCTTCTTCGGCGTCATCGCAGCCAGTTTAAAGGGGTCCTTGCCGGCGAGCTTTTTCGCGGCTTTGGCCTCGGCCTTCGAGTATTCGGGCAGGCGTAGCGAGGTCGTTGCCGCAGCCTTCTTCTTGGCTTTGGCGGCGTCCTTCTTCTTGCCCTTGTCGCCTTTCTTGCCCTTGGCCATGCGCGTTCCCTTCGTCGCGAATTTTCCTGAATTAGGTTAGCGTCACCTCATGCGATGTGGGGAGGCGTGGGTGCCTGACGGGTGTATTCGGCGTGGTGTACGACGACCGACCAGGTTGTAGAGATTCTGCGATACGTGCTTAAGGCGTAAGGCCTGCAGAATTAAGAGCCAAGACAAAGGGCGACTTCGGAAGACAATTCCGAAGTCGCCCTTTGCTTAGTCAACACTGCGCGGACCAAACCGGACAGCAACAAGCCTGCTAGGAGATTGCGAAGCCAGATGCTGGTCCTGGCTTTTCGACGGGCTCGCCAGCCTCGTCGACCATCCAGTCAATTTCCAGCTCCAGCTCGCGCTCGATGCCAGCACGCTTTCGGGAATCGACGACTTCCATCGTGGTATTAAACGATGTCGGCATGGTCATCGTCACCGTGGACTCACCAGTGCCGAGAGTCATTTCCCCGGCGCGGATGCGAGCTGCCAGCGTCTCCAGCAAATCCGCGAGCTCATCGCGGCTGAAGCTTGCCTTGCTCTTCACCAGCTTTTGATTCTTCGGGGGTGTAATTTTTTTTAGGTTTCGGTGCCATGTCCTCACTTACCTTTCCAGCCGTGTAGGTATTTGTGCAGTGTGGAGAATCGGCCGTCACTCCACACTGTCTTTGAAGATGGTCTAGAAAGCTTTCAGGAAGCCTGTCTATCCCCATTATCCCAATAAAAAGTGGTTTTTACCGGGCTAAATAACAAGAGGCTAGAAATTTCTATAGGTAGGTTATAAATTGTGGAAAATCCCTACGCTATGCTCTGGGGTGCAAGGTCCTAAGTGTCTTAGGTTAGGAGCTCTAGTAACGGCGCCCTTGGGTAGCGCCTCAAACGTGTCGACCGACAGCAATAGGGGAGGAGTAAACGTCACATGGTGTCACCCGACAACATCCTGATGTACCTTCTGCCTGAGCAAGAGGCGCAGGTTAAAGAGATATTTGTGCAACTGGCAGAGCGTGGATTCCCGCAGCAGAATCAAAAGCCCCACATCACTGTCACCTTCGCACCGACCATGAGCCCGGAGGTAATCCAACGAGCAGCCGAAATTCTCCCACCGCTGATGCCTGCGGAATTCCGCAGGGTAGGAACGGTAGTTTTCGGCACAAAGAGTAAACAGACTGTCGCATGGTTATTAGAAACAAGCGATGAGCTGGAAGAAGCCGCTCGTGAGATCAGTCGTCTTAACCCTGAAGGTCGCGGCTCCCGCTGGATTCCGCACCTGACTATGGGGCTGCGAATCCCGCGGGATATGGTTCTCGGTTACGTCCAGGCTCTTGATGAACTAACAAGCCCGCACTTCAAAACTCTTAGTGCACCACGCGCTGCGTTCTGGAGTCCCAAAGTGCAGGAATTAACGGAGTTTTAGCGCGCCGCACGCCGCAACTTTTCAAAAGCAGCGCAGCCAAGCGGCCACTAAGCGGCGTCCATAATCTTCTTTGCCTGGGCATCGAAGACCTCCAAGGCGCGCTTCTTTGCCGCTTCCTTGGACTCTGGGGTCGCCTGTGCAAGTTCCATTGGTTGTGTCGCATTTTCCGCGCCGGTTGATGGAACGTCTGGAATCGGGGCAGCGGACACCATCACCATCACGCCATTGACAACGCCGACAATGTCGTAGCTGGTGGCATCAGTATTAGTGCCACCGGAGCTAATGTCCACAACTGTCGCGTGTGCAGTGAGCTCATCTGGCTTGACGGAAAGATCCGGCTCCCACTTTTCCCGGTGCATTTTCATGGTGGTTGTCATATCCATGTCATTGAGCATCTCCTGCGCCTCAGGAGGAAGTTCCTGGCCTTCCATGGATTCGTTTACGAGGTCGGAAGCATCCATCGAAGCGGTCACCTCAGAGCACTTGTTAAGAACATCTGTGTACTCCTGGTAGGTCTGAGGGTTCTTCAATACTGAGACAGCGATGGTGACCTTTTCTGCGTCCAAGTTAGCGAAAGAACTGACAGCTCGCTCCAATTCTTCCGTTGGCTTGATGAAAGTGGCACATTCGGCCGGCTCTATATCTAAAGAATCCTCCGAAAACATCTCCATTGCGTCCTTGTACCCATTAATCCTGTTGTTGGAGAAGTCCACACCTTGAACTTCATTAGTGAGCAGGAGCTGATCTTCGGCTGCAGCTGGAGCTGACCCGTCTGCCTTTGTCATCTTGCTGGTCGACTCTTTGCCTGCCTCGCCACCGGCATTGTTGCTTTCTTCTCCCGAGCCGCATGCGGTGAGCAGGGCGGCGCTTGTACAACCTGCGACGACGGTTGTCGCAATTTTCTTCCACATTCCAGAGCTGCGCTGCTTCATGATTCCTCATTCCATCGAGCTGAATTTCAACAACCTATGCAACCTGATCAGATGTCCTGAGCCGGAGCCAATCTTTTGTGAAAGAAAGAATACAAGAGCTCGCCTCAGCACGCTTCCCAATATCAAGAATTTCAGTCGCGTCTGCTTCACGACGCTCCGTCGGACCTCACCGCAGACTGTGCAACCTTTGCCACGGGGTACGTGGATACCAACGCAATAATCGCACCGAAGATGAAAACGGGCACGAAACCGAATTTCGGTGCCGCGAAAGAAATAACAAAAGGAGCGAAGAAACCAACATAGGTCAGCGAATAGTAGATAGCAGTGGCAGCACCCAGCTCAGCAGGCGGTGCGATAATTTGCACTTCGCGGAGGCCGGAGACCATCATTACGCCGTACGCAGCACCGAGGGCCAGAGCAGCGGGGAAAACGCTCCACACATTCTGGGTGAGTACGACGATGAGGCTGAGCAGCATTCCGACCGTCGTTAAGCCAAGACCGAAAATAGCTGGTGGGATAAAGCTGCTGGAACTGATGCGAGTGACCAGTGGTTGCACCAAAACGCCGGTGCCCATCGTGATACAGGCGATGAGCCCGGCGAAGGCGATGGGGTAGCGGGATTCGGCGATTGTTGGCAGGACGACGAAGGATGTGCACGCAGCACCGAAGACCCACGGTGCCCAAGCGGCGACTGCCCACAGGAACCTCGGGCTTAGAGTGGCAGAGGAGAAGAACCGTTGCGGAGAGTCGCTGTGCCCTGCCGCCGGTAATCCGCCGGAGGCGTTCCATGTTAGTGGTGCGATAAAAAGCAGCAGTGCGAGATGAACGAGGTAGGGGATGACATCAGGGCGCGGGGTGAATTCTGCGACCAACCCGGAAGCCAGGGGGCCGAGGGAGAATCCGGCGGAGAGTGCAACGGTTGCGCGCCGGGCAGAAATTTGAGGTGCGACGGGCGCAATTTCTTTGATCCACGAGGCACCGGCGGCCATTACCATGCCCATCGAAATGCCGATGATAAGACGTCCTACCAGAAGTGATGGGAAGTGGAACCAGATGCCGGTGAGTAGGACGGCTGAGCCAACGGCAGAGGTTATGAGTGCAGGCCGGATGATGGCGCGACGGCCGAGCCGGTCGGAAAGTGGGCCGCAGATGAGTAGTGCGGGGATGAGCCCTGCGACGTAGATGGCGAAGAGAAAGGTGACCTGGGACTGGTTGAGAGCATCGGTTATTCGATACGCGGGCAAGAGTGGTGCGAAGAGGTTGGCTCCAAACGCAACCGCGAACATGCCCAGGGCTACCCGAATCCAGTCTCGTATCACGGTTGCCTCCTGAGGGCTCTCATCTGTGGGGATAGAACAGTGTGGTAACAACAATAGGCCAGCTAACAAACGCTAGCTGGCCTATTGAGTCACTCGGGTCGTCTACCCAAGTTAGTCGCCCTAGTTATTGGCGGCGCCGAAGAACGCGGTAATCGGCGAGAAGAATCCCTTGGACTTCTTTGACTTCTTAGCTGCCTTTGTCCTGCCAAGAATGCGCTCAGAGATGCGGTCGGTGAGGACACCTACCAGCTTGCCGCTGCGGACGACGGGCAGCTCGCTGAGGGGCCCGTCAATAAGCTGGCGAGCCCTGATTGCAGCTGGATCCTCGGGCTTGACAAAGACCTTCACCGGGGCGCCGACGGTGTTCATGTAGGCATCGCGGTCGGCGTACTCACGGAGTTCCTTCAGCGTAATATCGCTGGTCAGGTAGCCTTCATCGTCGACGAGGAAGACACAGGTATCGTCATCGAGACCAGCAAATTCGGCTGCGTAGGTGCTCAGTGCCTCACCGACCGTGATGTCCTCCGGCAGCGCAACGTAAGAATCCGTCATGTGCATGCTTACGGTGTCAGGCAGGAGGCTGTACGGGCTGATTGAAGACTTCGGCTTGAAGAAGTTGGCGATGGTGTTCTGTGTCTGTGTCATTGTGGATCCTTTTCCAGGTATCCCAGCTCCTTTGCTAGGAGGGAATTACTGTTGATTGAAAAATTATGGCTCCCCGCCTAAAAGTGTTGGCAATGTAATGCCGTAACTAAAGGTGGCCACTTGAGATGGAACCTTGCTTCGAGAGGCTTTCGAAACTCTCGATGAAGTGCAGGGCAGCGGCCTATGTGGATATAGGAGCCTTACCTAACGAGGTTGTTCGCTACGCAAAGGTTAACACAAGGTTACGTACACAGTAAAGAGGAATGAACGAAAAGCTTCCTAAAGGTGGCGGAAGCTATAAGCTCATGAACTCTCGAATTGCTGGCCATTCGGCATCAGCTTGCGCCCGGCCGAGCTCGTAGTTGTGCAGCAGCTTCGACCGCCTCCGCTCCGCCTTTGTGATGCTCATGTTATTGGCGTAGAAAACATATGCTTGGCCTTTTCGTTCAAGCTCAGCGGCCCAATCGAGAGAAGCGTTGTAGCGCTCGTGTCTAGTGATAAGCAGCTCAGCCACCACCGGGTTACTGCGGAAAATCTGGCGCAGTAGCTGTGGGCGCTTAGGGGCGGTGCGACGGAATCCTTTCGGGCGAGTCAGGACGATGAGGAACTTCTTGAAACCATCTGCTTCGGCGGCATTAATGGGAATGCCACCTGATGATCCCAGTGCACCGTCGACGAACGGAACGCCATCAATATAGGGCATACGCATGACACCCGGAATCGTCGAACTGGCGCGAGTGTACTTCATCAGCGTAGGTAGATCTGGGATATCGTCCGGCCCCCAGTTGATGGTCTCGCCCGTATCCGCTCGGACAGCAGAAATCCGGTAGGGAGTTGGATTGTTCTTAAAAGTCTCGTAATCCAGGGGCATGGCGCCGTCGGGAAGTCCCGCGTCTTCATAGATGTACTCGGCATCGAAATAGCCGCGTCCGCGCAACATTGGGCGCCAGCCACTGCTGTCCGGCTGCGCGATGAAGTCAGTGAAGCTATTTATAGAGCGCTGGATATCCCGGGAAAGGTAATTGACCACGTGAGAGGCGCCGGCGCTTACGCCACCGACCCAGCCGACATCGATGCTCTCGCGAAGTAGCCGCTCGACGAAAGGTGCCGTGTAACTATTGCGAGTCCCTCCGCCCTCGAAGACTAATGCCACATCGCTGACCTGCATTTACATCCCTCCGGTTGTTCTCGCGCTGCTGCCTTTCGGGCGTTACGATCGTTCAAGACTACCCGAACGTCACCATATTGGATTTCGGTTAGCGCAGTTTACGGCGCATCCTGGAGGATGACTGGCAGCAGCCCCTCGCCCATATCTGGGTTCGGCAGTACGCCCTCCGGGTCGTAGAACAAGATCTCCTTGCCGTCATGGCTCAGACGTCGCATCGCTTCCAGAATCAACGTGCGTCCCACCGGGTTGACAATGCCAACGCGGCTGACGTCGAAGACAACTTCGCTTTCCGACGGTGTGGAAGTCGCCAACCTGTTGAGAATGATCTCGGCCGCAGTGAAGTTGACTGGGCCCTGAATCTCGATGATCGAGCGGCCATTGCTGACGCGCGTACCGCGCAGCGCACGCGAACCAATCGCATCGGCATCCATGAGATGAAGACCCAAATCTTCGGAGAGCTTCCGGAAGATGGCAATGCTGCGGACGCTGTTGCCGTGGTCGTTCAATCGCGGCGAAAAGGCTGCAAGACCCGCCTGTCCAGGCAGCGCTCCCAGCAAGCCGCCGGCGACACCGCTCTTGGCGGGAATCCCGACCTCGGTAAACCATTCACCGGCCTCGTCATACATGCCGGCAATAGCCATCACGGACAAGACTCTGCGAACAACCGAGCGGCCGAGCACAGTCTGATTGGTGACCGGGTTAACGCCACCGTTGGCCAACACTGCGGTCATCATGGCGACATCGCGAGTGTTGACCAGCACGGAGCACTGTGCGGTGTAGCCGCGGACAGCATCGTGGGGCGTGGTTTCGATGAAACCGTAAGCTGCCAGCATATGTGCGATGGACATGTTTCGATGGGCAGTGTCCATTTCGCATTCATAGGCATCGTAGTCAACGCGGAGCTTACGGCCAGCCAAAGTTGAGAGAAGCTCCACCATGTGCTTGGTGCGAGTCTTCCAGTTGGCACCTGGCTGGCATACGAACTGGTTGATGGTCAGTGCACCGACATTAATCATCGGATTCTTTGGTCGGTGCGTGCCCTGCTCCAGCGACAGCTCGTTGAAAGCCTCACCGGAAGGTTCGGTGCCCACAATGCTGTCGATTTTGTCTGTGCCGTGCTCGGTGATGGCTGCGGCATAAGCGAAGGGCTTGGACATCGACTGAATGGTGAATTCAGTATCGGTGTCGCCCGTGGCGTAGGTGCGACCTGACACGGTGGTCATAGCAAGTGCCAGGCGGTCGGGATTAGCTTGGGCAAGGGTGGGAATATAGTCCGCTACCTCGCCAGACTCATCGGGGCGGACGGATTCGACGATTTCGGACAAGTAATCTTTGATCGGCGTTTTCATCAGATTCTGCTAAGCATCTTTCCTGGGCTGAAAAATCCCGGTTGAGTCAATGGAGTCCCGTTCGAACCTACACCAGGCGAGGTCAGCCACTGATGCTCACCTCTGTGCACTCTCACCGTGCGCGCCGGAAAAATCGGCATATCCTGGGGTGTGTGAAATTCCTCAACGATCAGTCCGCGCCCTACGAGTTGACCTACAGCGATGTCTTCATGGTGCCGTCAAAGTCATCCGTCGGCTCTCGCATGGGTGTCGATTTGGCCACCAATGATGGCACCGGCACAACCATTCCGATTGTGGTCTCCAATATGACGGCCATCTCCGGTCGCCGGATGGCCGAAACCACCGCTCGCCGAGGCGGAATTGCCATCCTGCCGCAGGACGTCCCAGCTGACATTGCTGCTGAGACCATCCGCAAGGTCAAGTCCGCTGGGCTGGTTTTCGACACTCCAATCGTCGTCAAGCCTCACCACACCGCGGGGTATGCGCGCCATCTTCTGCCGAAGCGCGCGCACGGTGCGGCAGTGGTGGTGGAAGACAACAAACCGGTTGGTCTGATTACCGGCCGTGATCTGGCGGGCGTTGACAACTTTGCGCAGGTGGGGACGCTCATGTCCACTTCGCTATTTACGCTTCCGGCCGATATTGAGCCCCGTGACGCTTTCGACCAGCTCACCGCATCCGGGCGCAAACTCGCTCCGGTGGTGGATGCCGATGGCGCGCTGGTGGGTATCCTCACGCGTAAAGGCGCGCTGCGGGCGACGCTTTACAAGCCGGCTGTCGACGCGGAGGGCAAGCTGCGCGTCGGTGCGGCGCTTGGCATCAACGGTGATGTTGAAGGGCGCGCGAAGACACTGCTCGACGCAGGTGCCGACGTGCTCGTTGTCGATACCGCCCACGGTCATCAGGAATCGATGCTCCGTGCTTTACGACGAGTCCGCGCGCTCAACCCACCTGTGCCAATTGCCGCTGGCAATGTCGTGACCGCCAATGGTGTTCGCGACCTAGCGGAGGCGGGAGCCGACATTATTAAGGTCGGCGTCGGTCCGGGTGCGATGTGCACAACCCGAATGCAGACCGGAGTTGGGCGTCCACAGTTTTCTGCCGTGCTCGAATGCGCTGCAGCTGCCCGTGAATGCGGCGTGCATGTCTGGGCTGATGGTGGAGTGAAGGATCCTCGCGATGTTGCGCTTGCGTTGGCTGCGGGTGCGTCCAACGTGATGATTGGCTCGTGGTTTGCCGGTACTTTCGAGTCCCCAGGGGATGTCCAAAAGGACGTCGACGGGCGCATGTTCAAGGAGTCCTTTGGCATGGCTTCACACCGTGCGGTGGAGAGCCGAAATGCACAGGTAGAGGCCTTTGAGAAGGCCCGGCGCGAGATGTTCGAAGAGGGCATCTCGACTGCGAAAATCTACCTGGAGCCAGGCCGCGAAGGCGTGGAGGACCAGATCGATCGCATTATCTCGGGCGTACGTTCTTCGTTCACATACGCGGGTTCGGCCACCATCGAGCAGTTCGCTGAGCGGGCAGTGGTGGGAATTCAATCCGCTGCGGGCTTTGCGGAAGGAATGCCGAGGGCGACGCGGTAGCCGTCGTCAAGCCTCTCGGGGCTAAGCCGACTAGCGGTGCTGCGGGCCAATTGGTAGGTATGTAAAGACGTTGCTAGGACGTGTTTAGTACCACGTGCAAGATTGGGGAGGGGCTGGCGATTATGGGTCGGCAGGTAAGAGAAAACAGTGCTGTAACGGAGTCTGGACTGGTAGCAGGAAACGGTGCTAGAGCAGGAAGCGGGAACGCATTTTTCGCCCGCGCCCGCGTTACTGATTCCGATTTGTGCCCGTGTGGTGGGGGACTCTACGGGCAGTGCTGTGGCCCGCTGCACCGCGGTGAGCGGGAGGCGGTGACCGCAGCTGAGCTGATGGCAGCGAGGTACAGCGCTTACGCTGCCCACGAGGCGGATTACATCTGGCGGACGTGGCATCCGCGCTACCGCCCGGAAGTTATCAATGTCGATGACGGTGTGGAATGGGAAGGACTCACCATCATCAACGCTGTCGATGGCGGCGAGGATGACCGCGAAGGCATCGTGGAATTTGAAGCGGCTTTTCATGACCATGACGGTGTCGGTACGATGCACGAGCGTTCCCGTTTTGTTCGGCGTGCGCGACGTTGGGTCTACGTCGACGGCGAGGTCACGTACTCCTAAGCATCAGACTTGTTGTGCTTGCCGTGGCCGAATGGCAGCACGGCGACAATCGCCACAATGATTGCACCCCAGATGGTGCCGAAAATCAGTGAGCCGGTGGTATTGGCCAACCAGCCGAGGAAGCCGCCGGTAAACAGCTGCTCAAGGTTGTGGACCAGCTGGTAGGGGAGATGCCAGCCCAGCTCGTCGAGGCCGACCACCATGATGTGGCCACCGACCCACAACATGGCAAACGTGCCGATAATGCCGATCGTGTTCAGAACGATTGGCATGGCTTTGACCAGTGCCGTACCAAACTTGCTGATACCGGCTGACTTCTTGGACTGCAGGTGCAGGCCAATGTCATCAATCTTGACCAAGAGGCCCACCACGCCGTAGACCGCAAGCGTGATGATGAGTGCGACCACAATAAGAATCAGCGCGCGATTGAGCAGCGGCTGATCAGCGACCTCATTGAGAGAAATCACCATGATTTCCGCAGAGAGAATCAAGTCTGTGAAAATTGCAGACTTCACCAGCGAATCTTCATTCTGTGGTGTGCGGTTGGTCGCCGCCTCTATCCGCTCCTGCTCAGTCTGATCGGGAGAGATTCGGTGCTTAATCTTCTCCCAGACCTTTTCCATGCCCTCAAAGCACAGGTAGGAGCCACCGAGCATCAAAATCGGCGTCAGCGCCCAGGGCAGAAACTGACTTAGCAGCAATGCAATCGGCAGAATAATGACAATTTTATTGACCAAGGAGCCCTTGGCGATACGCCAAATAATCGGCAGCTCGCGTTTCGGCGAGACACCCTCGACGAATTTAGGCGTTACCGCAGCGTCGTCAACCACAACACCGGCGGCTTTAGCGCTAGCTTTGCCGGCCGCAGCCGCAATATCGTCTGTTGTTGCCGCTGCAGCACGTGCAATCGTGGCAACGTCGTCAAGCAGCGCGACAAGTCCGCCTGCCATAAAAACCTCCCGTATTGGAGGACGCGACCAGGAGCCGTCGTCGTACCAAAGAATTACCGGAGCAATTTTAACCGCTTTCCCGGATTGACTCTGTGTTGTCGGTAGGGCGTCGATGTCCGGTCGATAGTTCACGTGCTCCTCTGAACGTGGGCACGTGGCAAGATATAGGCCATGAACGCTTCCTTCTCCGAAATCTACCGACAGGTCAATGCGGACAACTCGGACAACGCTGGCACCGAGGCAGACACCAGCAATGACGCCCACTCCGAGGAACAGCAGCGCCCGGCGCGTCCCCGCATGGCACTGGTAGTCGTCGACGCTCAGAATGATTTTTCCGCGGGTGGCGCACTTGCCGTCGACGGTGCTGAGGCAGCGTACACCGCTACATATCTGCATGTTGCGGGCACAGCTAACAAGTACTCGGTTCTTGCGACCACCCGTGACAATCACATCGACCCAGGCACGCACTTCTCTGAAACCCCGGATTTCGTCGATACCTGGCCGAAACACTGTGTTGCAGGTACCCCTGGCGCAGAGATTCACCCCGGCATGCAGCGCGCCATCGCGTTTTTTGAGCAGCTCAACCCCGCTGCTGTGCGTATCGATGTCACAAAAGGGGAGTACGCCGCCGCCTACTCCGGTTTCGAGGGAACAACGGAGGCTGGCGTTTCGCTTGCCGACGCTCTCCGCGCCTCTGACATCGAAGAAATCGATGTGGTGGGAGTTGCGACTGACCACTGCGTCCGCGCCACAGTGCTCGATGGCCTCAAGGAGGGCTTTTCCGTTCGTGTTCTGAGCAATCAGGTCGCGGCGGTGGACCCGGAGCGCGGCAAGGCTGCACTAGCGGAATTGGCCGCGGCGGGCGCGACAGTGGTGTAGTGCTGCGACGCTGACCGTCAAACAATCCGCCTAGCCGCTTAGCTAGGCGCCTCGGCAGCCGCCTAGTTAAAAGTCACCATATCCAGGTCGACCTCGCGGAGGTGGCGGTGGTTGGACGCTGTTTCCACATAACGCCCTGCATGGGCGATGAAGCCCTCTGCTTCCTCGGCGGAGAGTTCACGACGCACCTTGGCGGGAACGCCTGCAGCCAGCGACCTGGGGTCGATAATCTGATCTTCCAACACCACGGCACCTGCAGCAATGAGGCTGCCAGCGCCGATACGGGAACGCGAAAGCAGGGTGGACTTCATGCCGATGAGGCAACCATTTTCAACCGTGGTGCCGTGGACCAAGGCCATGTGTCCGACGGTGACATCATCGCCGAGAATCGTGGGCACGCCCCGGTCGACATGGACTGTGGAGTTGTCCTGAATATTGGTGCGCTGGCCAATGCGGATCGGTGCGACGTCACCTCGGAGAACAGAACCGTAGAACACGGAGCTATCCGCACCGATTTCGACATCACCGATAATGACCGCGCCGGGCGCAATCCAGGCGCTGGAATGAATGCGTGGGGTCTTATCTTGGTACGTGAGAATGAGCGGAGTGTTCATCATACAAACCAATATAACTGTCACCTGAGGTCAGCGTAAGAAAAATTCTCAGCGAAACTCTATTCGTCGAAGGGTGCAATTCTGCTTGGACGCGCATACAGTGGGCGACATGATTTTTATCGTTGTGAATTACCAAGTTAAGCCGGAGTTTGCCGGCGAATGGATGGACCACGTCGCTGAGTTCACCGCTGCCACCCGCGCAGAGGCTGGCAACAAGTGGTTTGAATGGTCCCGCAGCGTAGAAGACCCCAACCAGTACATTCTCGTCGAGGCATTCGATGATGACGCTGGTGAAGCCCACGTCAATTCCGAGCACTTCGCCAAGGGACTGGAGGCGATGAAGCCGCTGCTCGCTGAGACCCCGAAGATTGTCTCGCAGGTACTGCCAGATAAGCAGGACTGGGATCGCATGGGCGAGCTGCAGGTCGACTAATGTCCTCAGACACCATTCGCGATGGCGCAGCCACTTCCAGCAGCGACACCTATTCTCTGATTGGACGCGGCCTGCGTATTGGCTCTGCTGTGCTGGCCTCTGCTCTCGTCGTTGGTCTCAGTGCCTGTGGGGACAGCGATGAGGCAGCTTTGGAGGGCAGCCAACATCAGTCAAGCCAGGCGCCGAGTGCTGTTGCCTCCACCGCCGCTATTCGGGATAACTTGGCTCAGCTGGCGGCGGATACTGCGGCGCTGAAGAAAGCATCGCAGACGCTGATTGCGAAGGAAACGGTCTCGGAAGAGACCCGAAAGATTGCGCAGCAGGCGGAGCCAATCTTTGCTGAAGAGGAATCGCAGCTAGTCAAGACTCTCGGCGTCGATGTCGATCCGTCTGAGACCAAGCTCGACACCTCCACCATGACTCGCCTCGAAAACGAGGAGGGGCCACACGCAGATATGGCTTATCTGACGTTGATGGAAGGCAGCCTGGATAAGATGCTCGGCCAGTGGGAAGAACTGGAAAAGCATGGCGGAAACGACCTGCAAGAATTGGCACGCTCTTCTCAGCAGCAGCTGGAAGATATTCAGCAGGCGCTGGAAAAACGTATGCAGTACTAGCCGCTGCCTAAACCTCGTGGGGAAAATTCAAGTAAAAAGTCCTGCAAAGCGTGCCCGGGGAACCGGGGAAGTGAGTAGCGTGTAAATAAAGCCAGTGCGCTGTGATCGTCGTCAAGCGAATGTGCACTCGGATGAAGCGCAATGCTGACTAATAACCCAGAGTAGAAGGTAGGAAAATACGCCAATGGCAAATAGCATCTCGCGAGTAGGTATCGTCGGCGCCGGTCAGATGGGCTCCGGAATTATTGAGGTCTGTGCGAAGGCCGGTAGCGATGTCAAGGTCTGGGAGGCCAAGGAAGAGTTCCTTGAGTCCGGTCGCGCCCGTATTGAAAAGTCGCTGGATAAGGCCGTTTCCCGTGGCAAGCTAGAGCAGTCTGCACGTGATGAGATTCTGGGGCGTATTAGCTTCACCACCAAGCTGGAAGACTTCGCTGACCGTGAGCTGGTCATCGAGGCCATCGTGGAGAACCCGGAAGTAAAGGCCAGCGTCTTCTCGCAGCTCGATGAGATTGTTGAGTCGGACGATGCCATCCTGGCTTCCAACACCTCCTCGCTGCCAATTCAGTCCATTGCTGCAGCCACCAAGCGCCCGGATCGTGTCATGGGCCTGCACTTCTTCAATCCGGTTCCGGTTCTGCCTCTGGTAGAGCATGTCGTTACTCTGACGACCGGTGATGTTCAGTCGGAGCGTGCGTACGAGTACGCTTCCGAGGCGCTGGGCAAGACCGTCATTCGCGCTAAGGACCGCTCGGGCTTCATTGTTAACGCTCTGTTGGTTCCGTACATCCTCGGCGCTATCCGCATGCTGCAGGACGGCATCGCTACCGCAGAGGACATCGATGCCGGCATGGTCAATGGCTGTGCGCACCCGATGGGTCCGCTGACTCTGGCCGACATGGTTGGTCTGGATACCATCAAGTTCATTGCCGATGCCATGTTCGATGAGTACAAGGAGCCGACATACGCGGCACCTCCGCTGCTCAAGCGCATGGTTGAGGCGGGTCACTTCGGCCGCAAGTCCGGCCGTGGCTTCTACGACTACTCCAAGTAGTCCACGCTTTTAGCCCCGTTTGGGGCGAGTATTGAATTCTTACCGGTTGACGGGCGTTTATCCCGCCAACCGGTTTCTTTTATGCATTTATCAGTGAAAACCCGGCGTCTGAGGGGCAAAGTTCCCACGATTGGCGCTAGTATCTTGAAAACTTGTTTCTTTTCAACGAGCCGAAACCTCACAGTGCGCTTAACATAAGTGAAGATTTTGTCAGACCTTGGATTATAGAGCACTTCACAACTGGTGCCTCCCACGCAGCAATCTGGAAAGGAATGTTTCAGTGTCTTCTTTGAAGCCGCACAAGCGCATTGCAACTCGTACTCGCGTCGGCGCTGCTACCGCAGCAGTGGCAGTTGTAATGGGGCTTGCGCCGGCAACGGCCGTGGCAGCTCCGGTCAACCCGTTGGCCGAGCTGGGCAACCGCCTGGACTCTGTTTCTGATCTCCCAGCTAATGTGGCCGCTCCAGAGGGAATTAAGCTGCCCGGCGGTGGCTTGGAGGTCCCGGATTCCATTTCGCTGCCATCATCTTCCGGGGAAAACACCGACCCGAATGCGCCGAAGCCAACCTCGTACCGCCCGGACCAGATTGCGCGCGCGTACCCATCGGATGCCGCCACCGATAACTGGTTCTACTTCTACGTTGTGCATCCTTTCGTGGAGCTGGAGAAGAGCCACCCAGAGGTCATGGACCAGAACCTCGAAACGGTCGTCCGCATTAACAACGCTGCCAAGAATGACCCGCAGGCACAGGAACTCGCTCTTGATGACGACTACCTAGACCCACTGGCCAATATTTCCACTGCTTTCGGTGCAAACCTGGGTCAGCACTTCCGTGATGCCTACGACGAGGATCGCCTGCCGAAGGTGAAGGCCCTGCTGTCCGGCAACCTTGCTCGCGGCGGCGGTCTGGTCAGCTCGACCTTCTTCGAGAAGTACGTCTACGGCTACGATCGCCCGTTTGTGGTGGCACCGGAGCGCATCGAGCGCTACTACCGCGAAGGCCAGGATGACCCGTACTCGACCACGCCGTCCTACCCGTCGGGTCACACCAACAAGGCTGCATGGACTTCAACCCTGCTGGCCCTGATGCTGCCGGAGGTTGCACCACAGATTCAGGCGCGTGCGTCCGAGGCCGGTCATTCTCGCCTTGTCATGGGCGTCCACTACCCTCTGGACGTTATGGGCGGCCGCATGATGGGCAACCAGGCCGCAGCTGACCGTTGGGCAGACCCAGAGTTCCGCCCACTCATCGAAGAAGCAATGGATGAGCTGCGTACGGAGCTCGAGTACCGCTGTGGCGACACCATCGCCAACTGCGTTGCCAAGGACACCCCGTACATGAGCACCGCAGCTGCCGTTCAGCAGTACACCGAGCGCATGACCTACGACTTCAAGCAGGTTGGCCCGGCTAATGAGCCAGTTGTAGTTCCGAAGCGTTACGCAGGGTTGCTGGAGACTCGCTTCCCGCAGCTGACTGAGGAACAGCGCAACTCCATCCTTGCTCAGACTGCAATCCCATCCGGTTACCCGCTCGACCGCACTGACGGTGAGGGGCAGCACGTTCGCATGAACCTGGCTCGCGCTCTGGCCGCCAACGTTGTTGTCAACGCCGATGGCAGCGTCACTGTCACCAACTAAAACGTCAACTACAAGCGCAGGGCCGCGTCGAGACGGTCCAGGGCCTCACTGAGGATTTCCGGGGAGGTCGCAAAGTTAAGCCGCACATGCCCAGGCCCGGCTTCGCCGAATGCGAAGCCGGGGGTGAGTGCTATTTTGGCGTTTTCAACCAACCACGCAGCTGGGTCATCACTGTCAACACCAGGCACGTCACCCAAGTCCAACCACGCCAAGAATGATGCCTGCGGCGGGGTAAAGCGAGCCTGCGGCGCAATAGTGGACAAACGTGTTCGCAAAGTCTCACGGTTGGTGCGCAGGACATTGACAAAGTTGTCCAACCAGGGCACACCATCGCGGTAGGCGGCGGTGGCAGCGGCGACACCAAGAATAGAGGCGCCTTCGCGCACAATGAAGGGCAGCTCAAGCCAAGTTTTGGCATCTTCGTCGTTAAAGATAATCTGCGCACACTTGAGGCCAGCGGTATTCCAGCCCTTCGAGGTAGCAGTCACTGTGATAGTCACGGCCGCCGCAGTATCCGACACCGACGCGGTTGGAGTGTGAGTGCCATTTAGAACTACTGGGCCGTGAATCTCGTCTGAGATAATTCGCGCACCAAAGCGAGCGGCTAAATCGGTAATCTCACGCAGTTTTTCGGGGGAGTAGGTAAAGCCGAGAGGGTTATTCGGGTTACATAAGATCAGGCAACCGGCACCGTCGGCGAAGGCGCGTTCGAGGGCGCTGAGATCCGGGCCGTCGGCAAGCGTGGGGATGCACACTGTCTCACGTCCCAGCGCGGGACCTACCTGGAAGAACGGCATATAAGCGGGAGTGGGGACGACAATTGCGGAATCGGGGCGGGTGAAGCGTTCAACCGCGAGCGTGACACCGCGGACGACGTCGGCGACTGCAAAGATATTGTCGGGGTTCGGGCGCCATCCGTAGCGTGCTGCGGAAAAGTCCGCGGTTGCGGTCGTAAGCGCGGTGATGTCTTGCGAGAGGTATCCGAACTGTTCGCGCTGACATGCCTCGTCGATTGCGGCGCTGACCGCAGGGCAGGTGGTGGCATCGGATTCGGCGACCCACAGCGGCAGCACGTCCGGGGGATATGCGGTCCATTTGACTGTCCCGCGGGAGCGGAGCTTATCGAGGGAGGGGAATGTGACAGCGTTATTTACACTCATAGTTTCCGTGTATACAGAAAAAGCGGGAAGTCCGAAGACTCCCCGTTTTATCCAGTAGCTACGGCCGCATCAGAAGCAGCCACAGCAATGACCAGCGCTAGGCCAGCCTCAGTGCCTCCTCAGCAGCTGGCAGGGCAGCTTCGCAATCAGCCTTGACCAGCCCCAGGCGTGTGCGGCGATCGAGAATATCGTCGACACTGAGAGCTCCCTCGTGCGTCACATGCCAGGCAAACTCGGCGCGGGTGACATCGAGGCCCTCCGCTACCGGGGCGAGCGGTCGGTCGAGCGGACAGGATTCGATGACCTCGAAGGATTCGGCACCGTAGCGATTAAACAGCGGCATCGGGATACGGCCTGCAGCGGCAGCGGTGCGAGCGCGGTCGAGCTCCTCCGGCTCGGAGCCCAGCACAGGGATCGTGCGGGTGGAGCACGGGGCAAGCGAAACACCGAGCTTCTCTTCGACCTTGTCCACGGTTTGCTCAGCCATAAGACGGTACTCGGTGAGCTTGCCACCAGTAATGGAAATCAGGCCGTTCGGGGCCTCCAACAAGGCGTGTTCGCGAGAGAGGTCAGCGGTGTGTGCCTCGCCGGCGTCGATGAGTGGACGCAGGCCGGCGAAAGCGCCGATGACATCGTCGCGAGTGAGCGGAACCTCAAGTGCTTGGTTGATGACATCGAGCAGAAAAACGATGTCATCCTCCGGTACTTCCGGAACATCCGGGATCGGGCCCGGTGCATCCTCATCTGTCAGGCCGATGTAGACGCGGTTGTGCTCTGCGGGCAGGACAAAACAGAAACGGTTGGTGTGACCGGGCACCGGTACCGTGAGAGAGCCGCTAGGGTTGCCTAGCTTCGCGGCGTCGAGAACCAGGTGTGTGCCGCGAGATGGACGAATCTTGATGTTCGTCGCCAGTTCGGCTGCCCACACACCAGTGGCATTGACCACTGCGTGAGCCGGCAGCTCGAAGGGATCGCCAGTGAGCTCGTCGACTAGTGTGGCGCTCGTGCCAGAGGCAGTCTCGCAGCGCACTCGGGTCAGAATAGTTGCACCGTAGCTAGCGGCAGTTCGAGCGATAGCGGTGACCAAGCGTGCGTCGTCACGCAGCTGACCGTCGTAGTTGACGTAGCCGAATCTCACCTCGCGCTTACGTACGGTCGGCGAAAGCTGGCTGACTCGGCGGGAACCGACAGTGCGGGACAGCGGCAGGGTAGTGGCGGCGGTACCAGCGATAATGCGCAAAAAGTCACCGGCCAAAAAGCCTAACCGTGGCAAAATTCGGGTCAGCGGTGCAAACTTATCCATCACCGGTACGACCTGCGGCAGGTTATGCACCAGGTGCGGAGCGGTGACGTCGAGCAGCGCACCACGTTCAATAGCTGAGCGGCGAGCGATACCGACATTGCCGCTGGCAAGGTAGCGCAGGCCGCCGTGGGCGAGCTTCGACGACCAACGAGAGGTACCGAAAGCTAGATCCTTCGATTCGACGAGAACGGTATTCAAACCCCTCGATGCTGCATCTAAAGCGATGCCGACACCAGTGATACCGGCGCCGATGACCAGCAGATCGGGGATGTTGCCCTTAGCGGTTTCTTCGCGCAGACGATTCAAGTCCGCTTGCCGACGAGCCTTGTTCAAAACCGCAGCTGAGCGATCGCGCTGAGGAGCGTGCGTGGCAGTCATAGTCTTTCTTCCTCGACTTTCCCGAAGACGGTAATAGTGATGAAACGATCTGGCGTACGTGATGAAGTTGTGGAGTGCGTAGTGAGCGTGAACTATTTCGGGGCGTAACCCATTGCAAGGCAATTAGAAATAGACTAAGTTGTTCATTATCAACGACCGGCACGGATATTGATTCAAGAAATCTTTCTTAGTTGCGAATCATTTCCCGGGGATTACAAGGAAGGAGACACCTCGATGGCTATGCACCCAGCGTCCAACCGCTCTGAGTCCATGAACCGAGCTTTCGCCGCTACTGCACCATCGCTGCAGATGTGTTGCTGCTGTCTCCAGTCCGTGCCGCCCCAGACAGGTCGTAACTAAAAAGACGCGCTTAGGTATTTAAAACGCCACGCTGTTTGCGGTCGCACGGACGAAATCGCACCGATTGAGCCGACCATCCCACTATCCGGGCATCTTCGCTTGGAATCCCAGGAAGAAGCGACAGCGACAATGACCGCAGCACTTGAATCTTTTACCCTTGACGATTACGTTTCACTGTTTATTTATGACGGCCCAACGTCACCGGCAATCTACGCCAGCGAACTGGTCAGTCTAGCTCGCTAGCGGAGGCTGGCGGCAACAGGGTTAAATCATGTTGCCGTCGTAACGCTCTTCCAAGGAGTGCGGACCGGTAGCCAACTTGCCCGGGTTGAGGATGCCAGCAGGGTCGAGTTCGTCCTTAATTGCACGCATGACCTTGGCGAACAACTCGGTGTTCTCCTCGTAGTACTGCGGGCTGTGATCCTGGCCAATGCCATGGTGGTGCGTGATGGTGCCGCCAAAGTTCATCATGGCCTCCGACGCCGCGGTCTTGATGTCCATCCACTGCTGGAGGATCTCGCCCTCGGTCTCGCGGAAGAAGTACGTGAAGTACAGCGAGCAGCCGGATTCGTACATGTGCGAGATGTGGCAGAAGACGTACACCGGGGTGCCGTGCTTCTCGCCAGCGGCTTCCATTGCGGAGGCGATTTCGCGGCGCAGTGTAGCGGCGTTATCCCAGGTGGTGGCGGTTTCCAGGGTGTCGACGCCGACGCGGCGAGTCATCATGACATCGCGCAGGTACGGCGAGGAGAAGCGGTGGTTAACCCAAGCCATGCCCGGGATGGAGCCCATGCGGACGCACTTCTTGGCCAGCAGGCGAGCGGCCAGGCGCTCACGGGTGACGCGGGCGCCGACCGGATCCGTCTGCGCAAAGCCAAAAATCACCATGCACGGGGTGTCGATGCCACGCAGCTTCAGGTACTTTGTGACCTTCTCGGACATGCTGGCGGAGCCCAGCTGAGTGAGGCCGAACAGCGTCTCCTTCTCGTCGGAGATGCGTGCTAGGTGCGGGATATTGCCGCTCTGCTCCAGTTTGCGCAGCTCCTCGGCGGCTTCCTCAAAGGAGTTGAAGAAGTAGGTGTCGAAGAGCATCTCCTTTTGTGGACGCTGATTCAGGGCAATCGTCACATGCGTGATGATGCCCAGGGTGCCCTCCGAACCCAGGAAAAGCTCACGCGGGTTCGGGCCGGATGCCGACGACGGCATGTCGCGGAATTCCATGGTGCCGGCTGGCGTGACGACGCGCATGCCAATCACGTTGCGGTCGATACGACCGTAACCAGAGGATTCTTGGCCTGCCGAGCGGCAGGAAACCCAACCGCCGACAGTGGAGTACTCGAAGGACTGCGGGAAGTGACCAGCGGTGAAGCCGGCCTTGGACAGCTCCTTTTCTAGGTCGGGGCCGAAAACGCCGGTCTGGGCGGTGACAGTGCCAGCGACTTTGTCGATGTCGATGATCTTGTTAAAGGCGGTCATGGACACTGCGATGGCCTTACCCATGCCTCCGTCAACAGCCTCCACGCCGCCGACGACCGAGGTGCCACCACCGAAGGGGACGACTGCAATCTTGCGCTCAGCGCATACCTTGAACAGGTCTTCGATGTGCTTTTCAGTTTTCGGTAGCACTACAGCATCTGGGGCGACATCGAGCTTGGCTGCGCGAAGGCGAACCAGGTCGGGGTAGGAGCGTCCGACCGCGTGCTTGACGCGGGTGTCGTGGTCGGTGGCGACGGCATCCGCGCCGACAACAGCGCCCAGGGCTTCGATATCCTCGGCGCTGAGGCGACTATTGGGGATGGTGACGTCGGCGATGTTGCGCGGCGGGTTGTTTGCGTCCAACGACATACCGATTTCGCGCTGCAGTAGCTTCTCGCTGGCCGTGGTGATTGGCTTGTCGTTGCCGTCAACACCCCAGCCCCACCAGCGCATGCGGTACGGAATCGTGAGCTTGTTAGACATCCTGAGCTTCTCCTTGGGCATCGGTGCTGCGAGTCTGAACTGCGGAATTATATGTAACTTGCGCGGAAGCACATCTTTACATCTTTTATTATAGCGGTATTACGTTACGTTTTCTCAAAAAATGTCAATCAATCTTGGTAAGCTTTAGTTAGATGCATTAACGCACTCCCATAAAGGCCAGTATTGACCGGTCAAAAGCCCACGTAAAAGTAGGTATTTCTTCGATGAACGCTAACGACAAGGATCTCAACTACCCGCTGGGAACAACTGAGATTCGTACCCTTGCTCTGGTCACTAACCCCCACGCGGGTCATGGCGCCTCGCAGATTGCGTCCGCCCGGGCGAGCCGGGTGTTCGCGGATCGCGGCATCGATGTCATCGCTCTCCAAGGTGCTAACCCCGACGACGCCCGCAAGCTCATTCGTGAGGTCATCGCCGACGGCCGAATTGATGCCCTGGCAGTCTGTGGTGGCGACGGCATGATTAACCTCGCACTGCAGGAGCAGGCACAGACCGGCATCCCCCTCGGTATTATCCCGGCCGGCACCGGAAACGACCACGGTCGCGAATACAATCTGCCGCGTGGCAATGCTCGCGATGCCGCTCACGTTATCGCCGATGGCTTCTGGACGACCACTGACCTCGGCCGCATCACCAATGAGGCAGGGGAGCAGCGCTGGTTCGGCACTATCATGTGTGCCGGCTTCGACTCGATTGTCTCCGACCGCGTCAATCAGATGACCTGGCCGCATGGCCGTAACCGCTACAACCTGGCCATCGTCCGCGAGTTCTTGGCTTTCCACTCGCTGCCATTCCGCATCACGCTCGATGACAATCGGGTTCTCGAAGATCCAATCACGCTGGCCGCCTTCGGTAACACCCGTTCTTATGGCGGTGGTATGAAGATTTGCCCGTCCGCAGACCACTCCGACGGACTGATGGATATCACTGTCATCGGCAAGGCCGGGCGCATCAAGGCCGCCCTGGCCTTCAAGTCCGTGTTCGACGGCACCGTTGAAAAAATCGGGGAGGTCAGCACCTACCGCGCCAAGAAGGCTTACGTGGAATACATCGGCCCGCCACGCCAGATGAACGCCTACGCTGACGGCGACCTCATGTTCCCGATGCCGGTCACCGTCGAAATTGTTCCGGGCGCTGGCCGCTACATCGTTCCCCGTCCGTAAAAGGGCGCAGGAGTGCCCGTCGTCAAGCGTTTCCTGCATGCTTGACGACGGCGCGTTACCCCTTGATGCCGTATTTCTTCAGGCGCAGACGATCCGCCGCCGAGGCCGAAGCCGTCAGGCGTAGCAACTCGGCGTAGATACCGTCAGTCTGCGCCAATTCTGCGGGTGCGCCCACCTCGTCGACGTGACCGTCACGCAGCGTCACGATGGTGTCCACATCGGAAATTGTGGACAGGCGGTGGGCGATGATAACCGTTGTGCGTCCCTCCATCAGCTTGTCCAAGCCTCGCTGAACTTCGCGTTCGGCCTTGGTGTCTAGCGCCGAAGTGGCTTCGTCCAGGATGAGCAGGGGAGCGTCCTTCAAAATAGCGCGCGCGATGGCGATGCGCTGCTTCTGGCCACCCGAGAGCTTCAGACCTCGCTCGCCGATAGTGGTGTCGTAGCCTTCGGCGAAGCTGCGGATGAAGTCGTCGGCGTTGGCCTTCTTCGCGGCGGCAATGATTTCTTCGTCGGTGGCGTTGGGTTTGCCGTAGGCGATGTTTTCCCGAATCGTGCCGGAGAATAGTGACGAGTCCTGGAACACGACGGCAGAGCCAGCACGCAGAGTGGAACCGGAAACCTCGGAGACATCCGACCCCAGCACGCTCAAGCGGCCTGCGGTCGGGGCGTAGAAGCCGAGCAGCAAGTTGACGATGGTGGACTTGCCGCCACCCGACTCGCCGACCAGGGCGATTTTCTGGCCCGAGTACGCCTGGAAGCTGACATTGGAGAGCACCGTCTTGTCCTCTTCGTAGGCAAAATCCACTGCGTCGAAGTCGACAATGGGAGCGCCAATTGCCTCCTGTTCGGCTGCGCGTTCCAGGGAGGAACGGTGGGCGCTGTCGACGGACTCTGCGTCTGCGGTGGAACTAACGGACGCGGAGTCGAAGTCGCCGTTATTCGCGGTCGCTGCACTGAGCAGCTCCGGCTGCGTGCGAGTCTCTGGAGTAAGCTCCATGACCTTGAAGTAATCGCGCGAACCGGCGACTGCGCGTTGGGCAGCGTCGACCAGGAAGCTCATCATGGTCACTGGTTGGCGCGCCATGTTAATCAGCTGAATGAGCATGACCATGGTGCCGATGGAGAATTCTCCCGACAGCGTACGCAGGAAAAGCAGCAGGTAAATGCCTGCGAAGATGATGTTCAAAATGCCCCCGCGAAGGGCATCCATGCGGTGCCACCACGTTGACTGATCGCGGGTCAGGGAGATGGTGCGGCGGAAGCGGGAACCAAAGAAAGCGATTTCGCGCAGCTCTGCAGTGAAGGAGCGGACAACCTTGACTTGGCCGATGACCTCGGCAAAACGGCCACCGGCGATATCGATTTGTTCGTTCTTTTTCGCTTCAATCTTCTGCCAGCGCTTCGAGGTCAGCGCGGTCAGCAGGGTGTAGACCGGGAAAACGATAATCAACAGCACCGCCAGTGGCCAGTAGTGCCAGGCGGTGATGCCCAGTACCGCGCCGACGGTCAACAGCATTGGGAAGAAGTTGTTGGAAAACGCCTGGAGGAACTGCGTGATATTGGTAATCGAGCGTTCCAGGCGGGAGATAATTGTGCCGGTGACCTGACTGTCGAAATAGCGTTGCGGCAGCGACAGCAGCTTTGCATAGTAGCGGGTCGACAGAATCTCGCGCATGCGCGCAGTCATCACATCGCCCAGGTAACCACCGATGTTATGCACGATGGTTTGCGTCAGATCTGCGATTAGCAGCCCGATGACCAGCCAGATTACCGTGCGAGTGGTATCGGACATCGCCGCCTGGCTCAAGCCTTCATCGCTGGACACCGCGCCGACGATGGCGTCGGTGGCATCGCGGATGAGGAAGGGGCTAATCAACGACGCGGCGGCGGTGGCCAGCGAACAGATGATGACCCCGATATAGAAAGGCCAGAGCACTCGTGTAGTGGACAGGATTCTGCTGAGCAGACGCACGAAAGACCTCTATCTTGCGGGAGGATCACTCCCGCTATGAAATTACTGCGACAAAAGCCCTATCCTAACAGCGAACGCACAGCACCAAGCGGCAGCGGCAGCCAGTTGGGGCGGTTCTGCGCTTCGTAAAGGCACTCGTAGATGGCCTTATCCAGTACAAAAGCCTCCAGTAGTGCCGGGTCGCTGGCGTCGCCATAGCCTTCCAGGAAGGCATCGATATTGCGGCGAGCCCACTGCTCAACACGCTCGGTAGCCGCCTCGGTGTCTTCACGTCCGGTCAGCAGCGGGTAGTGAGCGGCGTAATCGAAGGAGCGAATCATGCCGGCGATATCGCGTAGGCGGTGATCCGGCAGCCGGCGCTCCTCCCACGGGCGCGACGGCTCGCCTTCGAAGTCAATCAAGCGCCAAGAGCTCGGCGTGCGCAATACCTGCCCCAAGTGCAGATCACCGTGGATTCGCTGGACGACGGCGCCACCTTCCGGAACCGCAGCCTCCGCGCGATCGAAGATAGCCTGCGCTTTATCCTTGACCTCAGCAATTTGTGGCACCACACCAGCGACGAAGTCCAGGCGAGCTCGCAGTGGGGCTACCAGCTCCGCACCGGTCAGACGCTTCTTTACCGCGACAGCGGCAGCGAGGCTGCTGTGTACCGAGGCCACTGCTGCGCCGAGCGCACGCGCTTCGGATGTAAAGTCGGTGCCCAAATCTTCCAGCGGGGTCTGACTGTCGCGGATGGCATCGCGGACTGCGCCAAGAGCCAGCTCCCAGCCATCCACCGAGTTCGGTGCGAATTCCTGCAGCATGGCGGTGGTGTAGGTGTCTTCGCCAATGGTGGTCTCTACCCAGGAGTAGAGCTCGGGGACGAACTTGCAATCCGCCTGGGCCAGTGCGGCCAGCAGCTCCACATCGGCATTAGTACCGGGGTAGAGGCGACGGAAGAACTTGCACATCACGCGGTCGTCGAAAATGACCGAGGTGTTCGACTGCTCGACTCCCATGGGGCGGCCGGATTCCGGTCGGAGCTGCTCAGAGCCCGGCACACGACGAAGTTCCATGCCGCCGAGCTTGCCTTCGTCGGAAAGCTTCTGTCCGAGTGCTGTGATGGCATCCGAATCAATCAGAGCGTCGTAGCCGACGATGCCCTCGGCGCGAACCAACAGGGACTGCTCGTGGCCATCGGGGACGTCCTCCGCCCAAGCGATGGGCAGCTGATAGGTCGGTGCGGAATGCGCGGTGTGCACCCTCACCAATGCGATATCGACATCGGGGCTGTCGGGATTGTCGCGCAGTACGGGGTCAAGCGCGAGGATCTCGACGTGGTCGATGTCAGAGACCTTGTCAGCGAAAAAGCGCATCTTGACCAGTGTGTCTGCCAGCTCTTCGGCAATGAAATCGGCGGTGGGAATAGTCATTTCAGTTCGTTCGCCTTTCGGGACTTAAAAGATCACTCTTTATTATCGGCGTTTGTGACGGCATCGGCTGCGGCATCGGCGGCGGTGCCTGAGTGCTCGCGTGATGACGTCACCGGCGCGTCCGATATCGCCTGCGCAACCGGGATTGTCGGCGCCGACATGGAGGCGCTCGATTCGAGGTTTGTCTCTGGCGGCAACTGGATTTCGAACCAGTAGAAACCGTGACCAGGAAGCGTGATCTGGTAGGGATCAGTGCCAATTGTGGGGAAGGGAACCGAACCCGTGAGCTCTACCGGGGTGGCGCCGGCGAACTCGGACAGATCCAGCGAGACGGCCGCGGGGTAAGAGGACAGGTTGTTGACGCACAGCAGCACTTCGTCGCCGTATGTGCGCAGATAGGTCAGAACAGAGGCGGTGTCGCTATTCAGCTCGCGGAAGTCACCGAGGCCAAAAGCCTCATAGCGCTTGCGGACCTGAATCAGTCGACGCACCCAATTCAACAGCGAATTGGAGTAGCTCGCTTGGTTCTCGACATTGACCGCCTGGTAACCGTAGGTCGCATCCTGAATGGTCGGCAGATAGAGCCGACCGGGGTCGGCCTTGGAGAACCCGGCGTTGCGGTCGGGCGACCACTGCATCGGTGTGCGCACGCCATCGCGGTCGCCGAGCCAAATGTTGTCGCCCATACCAATTTCGTCCCCGTAGTAGAGCACCGGCGAACCCGGCAGGGAGAGTAGCAGGGCATTGAAAAGCTCGAGCTGTGTGCGGTCATTTTGCAGCAGTGGCGCTAGACGACGGCGAATGCCGATGTTGGCCTTCATTCGCGGATCGTGCGCATACTCGGCGTACATGTAGTCGCGCTCGGCATCGGTGACCATTTCCAGCGTCAGCTCATCGTGGTTGCGCAGGAAGATTCCCCACTGAGCCGAAGACGGAATCTCTGGCGTAGACTCCAGGATCTCCGAGATGGGGAAGCGGGACTGCTTTCGCACCGCCATGAAAATGCGTGGCATGAGCGGGAAGTGGAAAGCCATGTGGCATTCGTCGCCGCCGACCTCCGGGTCGCCGAAGTATTCCACCACATCGGAGGGCCACTGGTTGGCCTCCGCCAGCAGGACGCGACCCGGGTATTCCTCATCCATGACCTTGCGGCAGCGCTTCAGAAAAGCGTGGGTCTCGGGCAGGTTCTCGCAGTTAGTGCCTTCGCGCTCGAAGAGGTAGGGCACAGCGTCGAGGCGGAAGCCATCGATGCCGAGATCGGACCAGAAGCGCAGCACATCGAGCATCGCTTCCTGCACCGCCGGATTGTCATAGTTCAAATCCGGCTGGTGGGAGAAGAAGCGGTGCCAGTAGTACTGGCCACGCACCGGGTCATAGGTCCAGTTGGAGTCCTCGGTATCGACGAAGATAATGCGTGCGCCCGAGTAGGTGTCCGGGTCGTCAGTCCAGACATAAAAATCGCCGTAGGGGCCATCGGGGTCAGTGCGCGACTGCTGGAACCACTCATGGCTATCGGAGGTGTGGTTCATCACCAGGTCAGTAATAACGCGGATACCGCGCGCATGGGCCTCGTCGAGAAGCACCTTAAAATCCTCGACCGTGCCAAACTCGTCGAGCACGGCGCGGAAGTCGCGGATATCGTAACCGCCGTCGCGCAGCGGGGAGTCGTAGAAAGGCGGCAGCCAGAGGCAGTCAACGCCCAGCCATTGCAGATAATCGAGCTTCTCCGTCAGCCCTTTGAGGTCGCCGGAGCCGTTGTTGTCGGAGTCGAAGAAGGCCCGGACGAGCACCTCATAGAACACCGCGCTGCGGTACCACTCGTAATCTTCCTTGGCGATAGTCATGCATCCCAGCGTAATGACTATGCCACTAGCCTGCAGAGAGAGTTTTCCTGCGAGATCCCACAAGACCGCGCGAGATGGCCGTCCTGGGAGACCTCATTAAACAGCATTCTAAACAGCCTTGTGTTCCTGAATTAACGCAGCGAGCTGGTACGCATCATCCAACTTCAACTCCGTTGCCACCGGAGTGACCGCTCCCGGCACCATGTCGATCCGCACGTTCGCCACTCCCGCCGCTTTCTTCAGCGGAGAAATGGTTAGTGTATGCCCCTGGATGCGCTGCCAGGAGACCATGAACCGCGTATGCCAGAACCGACCCTTGGTCACTAACAGCCCCCGCTTCGTGGCCTGCACCTTTTGAAATTTCCAGTCAATTGGGCTGAGCCACCATGCCGTGCGTGGAGTCTGCCAGGAGCCCAGCAGGTCATCGGTAGAGGCCGGTCCCGCAATCTCAGTCATCAGGTAATCGACAATCGTATCGGTCTCCGCCGCCGGCGCCACTGGCACCAGTGTGTTGTTCGACTGTGCACTGTCCAGGCCATAGCCCGCCACGGAGACATCCGCACGGGACCACCTCCACGGACGCCACCAGAGCGGTTGCACCACTTTAAAGCCATGAATGCGATCGATCGGAATGGTCTGAGCGCGCGTCGACAACAGTCCGGCGGTAATCGCCAGACGCCTGCTTTCCGACGATACCTTCAGCGTGAAATCCCACGACTGATTTAGTACCCCGAAAAGGCCGACAGCGAAACTGCCAATCACAATCAGAGTAGTGATGGTTACTCCGCTGAGGATTTCTACGATGAGGTCGGTAAACAGCGCAGAGACAACGGCGAGGAGGATGAGAGCTATGCCGACGAAAAGACCGGGTCCAATGGCCACGGATGCAATCAGCCGTCCGACATCGACCGGGCCAAAGATGGTCTTCGCTTCGGGCATGCGAGAGGACATGTGAGCGCCGGAGTCGAGGGGCGCGGTGGAGCTGTCACCGTCGTAAAGCGAATGCGCCAGTTCGGTGTCCAGCTTTTCTACCTCACCCAGCACGTCGGCGCGGAACTGTTCGCACTGCGGGGGAGTGAGGTATTTGATTGTGAAGTGTGAATCGGAGCCGCCGGCTGTTTCAATGACAATTTCGGCGAGCCCGAAAATGCGCGCCAACAATGGTTGGTTGATATCCACCGCCTGCACGCGGTCGAGCCGTGCCGCGCGTCGAGAACGCAGTAGCCATCCGGAGCCGTAGCGAACCTCATCGTCGGTGAGCTCGTAGAACGTATACCGCCAGGACAGCCACGAGAAAAATGCAATCAGACCAATAATTATGGCGACCGCACCGGTACCGACAAGGAGACCGAGCCATGCCCAGTCGTAGAGCTGAGTCACGACCGCAACGGCCAACTGCCACTGATTCGCGACTGCGAATGCAGTCACCGCAGCGATTGTGGCAAAGCTTTTGAGCAGCGGAGATAGGGGATGAACTCTATGCCTCATTTAGAGACCCGCCATCCGGTCGTGGGCGCGCTGAGATAGACGAGCGCGCAGGGCGAGCGCTTCTTCACGTGGCAAACCGTGGACGGCTGCATCCGAGCTCGCCGATGCTGTGTTGAGCTTCAGCGTTGCCAGTCCGAATAGTCGAAGGAGAGGTCCTTCATCGATGTCGATGAACTGGATTCGTCCGTAAGGGACGACAGTGACCGAGCGCCACCAGCGTCCGGACGCAACAATGAAGTCGTTGTCCTCTTCGAGGTATCGGTGGGCACGAACTCGTCGACCGATGAGCCAGTAGATATATGCGAAGTAGAGCACGCAGGCGAGGACGCCCAACCACATCCACGGAGTCCACATCACAGCGGCGACGACGGCTGCAATCGTGATAACTAGCAGGGGAGCGGCGTGCGCGATTCGCTTCACCTTAGCCAGCGCGGGGTCGACCGGTTGTAGCGCGGAATTCTCGGGGACTAATAAATCAAGAGGCTCCATAGTTGACAGTTAAACACAGAGGGTAAAGCTTGCGTCTGGCCTGGTGCTTCGGTAAGAACGGTGGCTATGGATCGCAGGAAACTCATAGCAGTACTCATCACGCTGATCACCATTTTGGTCTGCGTAGAGATTTATCGGTACATGCAGACTCTGCCGGCCTAAGTTGCTGCGCTAACCAGCGCGGCCAATGGCGAGCCTCACCCGCCTTATGCCTTATGCGCCAAAGAGCTGGCGCGGAGCCGCCCACGCATCGATGGCGATGCCCTCGACTGCCTGGGCGTCAGCGCCGGCAAAGGTAGTCACCTTGCGGTCGTCGTTGTAGCTGGGCATGTGTGAGGTGCCTTCGCGGATGAACTCGACCGCCACTTGGTGGAATGGATGGTTGGGCTCTTTCATACCGAAGAAGCGTGCAATGTCGATGCAGTGCGGAGCGCCACTGGTGCGGCCAGCAGGTGCATAGCCCAACCCCTCTCCCGGTTCGAACTGTGCCGCCCACACATCCAGCTCAGCCGCCACGGACCGTTCGGCGACTTTAACAGCGTATGAGCGAATCGCTGAGTCAGAAATGACATTCCCCATCGGACGCTCGGCATAGGCGGTGGCCGGAAATTCGCCGTGGCCGCGATGCCCCTTGGCGTAGCGCCGAGCCATCCACTCTCGCATGGGCAACTTGTCCATCGCCACAACCGGCGGTTCTGAGAAGAACTCTTCGCTGGTGGCGGTCACCATCGTCGGCAGTGTGGGAGCAAAGCTGTCGAAGCGAGGCCCAATTGCCGGATCCGAAGGCGAGGATGCCGACACCAATTTCTGGGCCCGAGCGACCCTGCGTTCGTCGGCACGCGAAAAGATGTCGGTGGACGGCACACGTCCCACGCCGATGCCGGCCAACGTGCGGCGGAGGCGCGAGCCCGACAGCAGCGAGAAGGCCGGCGACATGGCAATGGTGCGTTGGATCTGGCCGCGCGTGCGATCGTCGGCAGCCAGAGTGAGCGCCAGCGCCGCACCCGCCGATTGCCCCGAGATAGTGATGTTGTCGATATCGCCGCCGAAGGCAGGCGCGTTACGACGAGCCCACTGCAGCCCCAGATACAGGTCATCAATGGCCCGGTAGGTCTCTGTTTCACTGTCACGCCAGAAGCCCTCGAGGCCCTTGCGGTATCCAAGCGAAACGGTGACGATGCCCGCCTGTGCGAAGGCCGTCGCGTCCGTCCAGGGTTCGGAGGGATGCCCAAACTCGTAGCTACCACCGTGAATCCACAGCAATACGGGGTAGGAAGCGTCCGCGGGCCCAGCCGGTGCGGTGACGGTGAGAACTAACTCGCGCTCGGGCTCACAGCGCCGAGTGCCTGACTGTGGGCCGTCGGCCACCGGTGCCGACGCGGCAAACGGAGCAGCATCTGCGTAATCGATATTGAAAACTTGTATTGCGCCATCGTGAATCCGGCCGGTCAGTTGCCCGCAGGGAGCGGAAATAGTCGTCTCTGTCATGGCGGAAAACGCCTCCTCGTCACGGTTGGTCCTGCCAGAAGGGCGGGGAGTCTGTTTCAGACGGTAGGCGCACTCTGGTTTTTCGAGCACGCTACAGTTGAATTCACTATGACCAATGATGCACGAAATCCACTGTTGACACCGTCGGAATTGTTCTGCGAATTGCCAGATTTTGCGGCAATCGATGACAGCCACGTCCGCGAGGCTTTTAGCGAAGCAATGCGCAGCCATGCGCGCGAGATTGACGCCATCGCCACGTCGTCGGAGGCTCCGACCTTCGTTAACACCATCGAGGCAATGGAGAAGGCGGGCCAAGATCTGGACCGCGTCGCTGCTTATTTCTTCAACGTTGCCGGGACGGACGCCACCGACGTCCGCATGGAAATTGAAGCCGAGATCGCCCCGCAGCTCACAGCACACCTGGATCAGATTCGCATGCGCAGTGACCTGTGGCAGCGCATCAATGCCATTGACAGCGTTGACGATGCCGCCACCCCGGAAGAGGCGAAGCTGCTGCTGAAGAAAGTCCGCGAAGACTTCCAGCGCGCCGGTGCGGACCTCAGCGACGAGGACAAAGCCGAGCTCAGCCGCATCAATTCCCGCCTCTCTGAGCTTTCCACGGCTTTCGGCGAAAACCTGCTGAAGGACACCGTTGCGCGCGCCGTGGAAATCTACGACCGCGAGGAGCTCGCCGGGCTTTCCGACGACGCCATTGCGTCCTTCGCCGCCTACGCGAAAAAGGCCGACACCGATGCGCCGTGGCTGATTCCGCTGGACCTACCGTCAACTCCGGCACAGCTGGCTGACCTGGATAATCCGGCTACTCGCGCCAAGCTCTACGAAGCCTCACTGGGGCGTGCGGGTGCTGCCTCCGGCACGTTCGACAACTCCGACATTGTGCTGGAAATGGCGCGCCTGCGTGCCCGCCGTGCCAAGCTGCTCGGCTACGACACGCATGCGGATTACGTCATTGCCAAGGAGACGGCAACCACCGCAGAAGCTGCTCGGAAGCTCATTGCAGACCTGGCGCCAGCTGCCATTGCGAATGCTGAAGGCGAGTACAAGCGGGTCGCTGATCTGGCTGGCGATGAGACGGTCACGGGCGCTGACTGGCCGTATTGGGAGCGCCGTCGTAAAGCGGAAGAATTCGCAGTCGACACGGAGGAACTCAAGAACTACTTCGAGCTCCACCGTGTTATCGAAGACGGCGTGTTCTACGCTGCCCGCAAGCTCTATGGCATCGAGGTAGTCAAGCGCGAGGACCTGCAGGGATACGCGCCGGGCACGACCGTGTGGGAGGTACGCCAGGGCGGAGGCGAGACCATCGGCCTGATTATTACGGACTACTTCTCGCGTCCGACCAAGCGCGGTGGTGCGTGGATGAGCTCGTTTAGGGACCAGTCCCGTCTGCTGGGGCGCCTGCCAGTCGTGGTCAACGTGATGAACATCGCCGAAACCGAACCGGGCACCCCGGTGCTACTGACGCTCGACGAGGTCACCACTGCTTTCCACGAGTTCGGGCACGCCCTCCACGGTCTGCTTTCCGACGTCACATACCCGACCTTCTCGGGCACTAACGTCCCGCGCGACTTCGTGGAATTCCCCTCCCAGATCAACGAGAACTGGGCGCTTGAACCGTCCATTCTGGCCAATTACGCCGTCCACGTTCGTACCGGTGAGCCGATCCCGGCCGAGCTAGTCGAGTCGGTGAAGAAGGCCCGCACCGCTGGTGAGGGATTCGCCACGGTTGAGTACCTCGCCGCGTGCGCCATCGATCTGGCCTGGCACAGCCTCACCGAGGAGGAAGCAGCTCAGGTCACTGATGTTGATGCCTTCGAAGCGGAAGCACTTGCCGAACTCGGCCTCGACGTTCCCCACCTGGCTCCGCGTTACCGCTCCCGCTACTTCAACCACATCTTCGCCGGTGGTTACTCGGCGGGCTATTACTCCTACCTGTGGGCAGAGGTTCTCGACGCGGACGGTTTCGGTTGGTTCACCGACAACGGCGGTGCCACAATCAGCGGCGGCAGCCACTTCCGCGAGGAGATTCTCTCCCGTGGTGGCGCCATCGATTTTATGGCCGCCTACCGCGCTTTCCGAGGCCGCGACAAGGACATCCAGCCGCTCCTCGAACGCCGCGGGCTGTCGGGCACTGATGCCTAGCTTCACGCTTTACGACGAGCGCCGCGACCGCCGCCCACTGGTTATTCCGGTCACCGGCAGGGTAGGTTGACACTCATGGCAGAAGTATTCGACAGAGTAGGGCAGTGGCTTATCCAATTGCCACTGCTTGCGCAGGTCAGCGTGCTATGCGTGGTTCTGCTGGTAGTCGGAGGGTTTGTTGCTTTCGTTCTCGTTGGCGCAATCGATGTTGTCAGCGGTCGCCTGTGGCAGAGGTCAGTGCGCTGGCGGGAGCGTTCGCAGGAGCGTCGAGGAGCGGGCAGCGAGAGCTAGTAGCCGATGAGGTAGTGGCCTGTAGATAGCTCACCGGGAGTCCCGATGAATTGAGCTGGGACAAGCCCCCTTTAAGTGTTGGGTCGCTATCGCTGCCCTAAGGTATGTCTTAAAGTATTAGGAAATTTGCCCAACAGGCTAGAGTTGGGTAGTTCGCAAATATTTCGCAGTAGGGAGCTGAGTTAGCATGCATCGGTCGAGGCACTCGAAGGTCCTACTTGCCCTAATCGTTTTGCTTCTTCTCATCCTCATCGCTGGTGCAGTCACCGATTTCCAGTTTTAGCCTCGGTTTTAGTGCCGGGCACATAACTTGAAAGATCGGTGAACAGCAAAAATGAGGGACTAAGCGTTCTCGAACCAATTAACGCTTAAATCCGGGGAAGCGAGGCAGGTCCTCGACAAGCACGGCCTTGCCCTCGGCATCGGTTAGCGGAATGCACCAGTTCGGGTATTGGTCGTGGCTCGTGCCCGGCTGGTTCTGGGTACGACGATCGCCGACCATGTCCACCAAGGCCTCACACTTCAGCGCGGATGGTGTCTGGTCGAGGAAGCGGTGCAGCCCCGTGACCAGTGCGTCAATTGGTGGCAGATTATCGCGGGTAAGGGAATGAACATCCATGTCCGCCGCAGCCGTGTCACCAAAGCAGCCAGCTTCCTTGGCAGCGCCCAGAACCTTTCGAATCCACTCGAAGTCCCGGCGGTCTTCCTCCGCGACGTCGGAAAGCAATAGCCCCAGGCGTTCCCGCAGCTTGATGTGCTCGCCTGCGAGGTAGCCTGCCGTCGGCGGCAAATCGTGCGTGGTGACGGAGGACAGGCACAGGCTGCGGTAAGCGCTCGGTGGTTTCGGCTGGTCGCCCTCGGATTCAAACCACACGATTGAGGTGCCCATGATGCCCCGCGAGGCCAGGTAGTCCTGCACCCACGGCTCGAAAGTGCCCAGGTCTTCACCTACGACGAGGGCCCCAGCGAGCTCGGCCTCAAGTGCGAGAATGCCGACCATGGCCTCGTGGTCGAAGTACAGGTAGGTGCCATTGACGGGGGACTCCATTCGCGGCATGACCCAGAGGCGGAACATACCCAGCACGTGGTCAACACGAATGCCACCTGCGTGGCGAAGGATTGTGCGCAGCATGTCGCGCCAGGGGCGGTAGCCGGCCTCGGCTAGCTTGTGCGGGTTCCACGGCGGCTGCGACCAGTCTTGGCCGCGCTGGTTAAAACCGTCTGGCGGTGCGCCAACAGAGATAGCAGGAGCGAGCCAATCCGCAAGGTTCTCGGCATCCGCGCCGCCAGGGTGCACGCCGACGGCAAGGTCGGCCATGATGCCGATGCGCATACCCGCATCCAGGGCTGCCTCTTGTGCCTGGCCGAGCTGCTGATCGAGAATCCACTGCACCCAGAGGTGGAACTGGAAGATTTCCTCCCGCAGAGATTCGACACTGGCGTGGTTACCCAACGGTGGAACCAACTCGATATCGTTCTCGGTTACGGCACCAGAATCGGAAGTGGCAGCGCGTGCAGCATCGCGGGCAGCAGCGCGATCCGCGAGCTCGCGCTCGGTGCACCACGACGCGTAGTCGTATATGCCACGGCCCTCGGCCTCCAGCCAACGGTCAAATTCCGCCTGGCGTGCGCTGGACAGGGGGATCTTGTGAATTGCCCGCAATACCTTGAGCTTTGCAGCGTAGATGGGGTTGCGGTCAATCTCATCAGGGCTGTGATTGAGCTGGTGGAAAGAGTTCGCTAGCGCACGGGCTTCATCGGCCTCGTCCTTGTCCAGGTACCCGAACTCGTCGATAAGCTCTGGGCGCGCGTACAGCGGATTGACATAGCGGCGCGTGGTGGGCAGGTACGGCGAGTCTTCTACCGGAGGCAGTGGCTCTGCGGCGTGCAACGGATTGATGAGGACGAAATCAGAGCCCGCGTGCTCTGCACTGACCTGTGCCAAGTCGCCGAGGGTAGCGAAATCGCCAATACCCCAGCTGCGGCTGGAGCGTACCGAGTACAGCTGTGCCATGACACCATGCGCAGGATTCTGCACGTACTTGTCGGCAGTGGCGAGACGGTTGGGGGTTACGGCCACATCGCACTCAGCGACGTTGTCATCGTTGACTGCGCGCAAGCGATGCCAACCAAGTGGCAGATCCTCTGGAATTGCGAAGGCGGCTTCACCCATCAACACATCGCCGACCTGGCGTGGCGGTACCAAGTGGTGCACCTGAGCGCAGGGCCATTCTGCGCCGTCCTCCAGTTTCACAGTCACGCTGACATTGCTGCCGTGCGGTACGTGAACCAGAACTCGGTGGAAGATGCCCTGGCGGGTAACTACCACGGGCGGGAGAAGGCGAGACCACTGCGTGTCTGCCCACTCACGACGGGCGTCGTTGATGTCGGCATCGCTGGGATCTGGGCCCAGATCGATGTCGAGAGCAGCGAGAGTTTTTAGCACTGTCTCACGAGAGACGTGCACGAGTTGGCCCTCGGTGGAGTAGTAGGAAACCCCAACTCCGACATCTTTAGCGAGGTCGGCGAGTGGAGAGGAAAGGGGAGGATTGGAAGCTGCCTGTGTCACCCTTTCCATCATGCCAGTTTAGAAAAACTTTGCCAGTAGTAAGGTAAATCACTTCGTTATCGAAATATTTACTGAAATCACAACGGCGCAGGGTTTGATGTTCTAAGTTGATTCCTAACGAAACCAACGACGGACAGAACTACCGAAAGTAGGGGTTTGTAACTCGATGCGTGAATATACTACCGAGGCGAAATACGTCATCGGCGAGGACGAAACGATTATTACCTCGCTGCAGGAGCTGGTGCAGAAGCGCCCGAAGCTGGTGCTTTTCACTCGCCCCAAGAACTTTGAGTGGGTAAATGTCACTGCTCAGGAGTTCTATGACGAGGCAAAGGGCGTCGCTAAGGGGCTAATTGCCAACGGTGTTCAGCCGGGCGACCGCGTAGCGCTGCTCAGTGAGACTCGCTACGAGTGGAACCTGATCAATACCGCTATCTGGATGGCAGGCGCTGCTGTTGTCCCGATTTACGGCTCTTCTTCGTCTGGCCAGATTCGTTGGATTATTGAAAACTCCGGTGCTGTTTTCGCATTTACCGAGTCGCGTGAGCACACCGACCGCATGAAGCCTCTGCTGGTCGAAAAGGGCACCGAGAACCCGGAGGGCGAGTCTCAGCTGCGTCGTGTACTGGAGATTAACGCTTCCGCTACTGACACCATTAGCTACGAAGGCCGTGACATTGACGGCGACGAGGTCGAGCGCCGCATCAAGGACACCAAGGCCGACGACCTGGCAACCGTGATTTACACCTCCGGTACCACTGGTCGTCCGAAGGGCTGCGTGCTCCTGCACAGCAACTGGCTGGCGGAGGCCCGCGCCATCCTCACCAACGAGATTGGCCTGATTGCCCGTCCGGGGAACCGCATTCTGACCTTCCTGCCGTTGGCGCACGTGTTGGCTCACGCAGTGTCCCTGGCTTCGATGATTTCCGGTGCTACCCAGTCTCACTGGGCTGATACCAAGACCGTCACCCTGGAGTTCCAGCGTTCCCGTCCGCACATGATTCTCGGTGTGCCGCGCGTGTTCGAGAAGGTTCGTGACTCCGCCTACGCCTCCGCTAAGGAGAAGGGCGCATTCGGCCTGGCCATGTTCGAGCGTGCTGAGGCCACCGCCATCGAGTACTCCAAGGCACTGGATACTCCGGCAGGTCCGTCGCGTGTCTTGAAGCTGCGTCGCCAGCTCTACGATCGCCTGCTGTTCTCGAAAATTCGCGCAGCTATGGGTGAGGCCGTGCAGTACACCATTTCCGGTGGTTCGGCTCTGTCCTCTGACCTCGGGCACTTCTTCCGTGGTCTCGGTGTGCCTGTCTACGAAGGCTACGGTCTGACTGAGTCCACGGCTGCCGTCACCGTGAACAACCCGAGCGAGCAGATTATTGGTACCGTTGGTCGTCCGGTCGGTGGTTGCTCCGCCGCTATCGCTGATGACGGCGAAGTTCTGCTCCGTGGTCCGGTTGTGTTCGACCGCTACTGGAAGAACGAAGAGGCAACCAAGGAAGCCTTCATCGACGGCGAATGGTTTAAGACTGGTGACCTCGGTGAGCTGACCGAAGAAGGCCACCTGAAGATCACCGGCCGCAAGAAGGACCTCATTGTCACCGCTGGTGGTAAGAATGTCGCGCCGGGCCCGATGGAAGACCGCATGCGTGCGCACCCGCTGGTGTCCCAGGCAGTCGTCATCGGCGATGGTCGTCCGTTCGTCTCCGTGTTGGTCACTCTCGATGAGGAGGCACTGGAGAAGTGGAAGATTGAGCACTCCGTCCCCGAGCACACCTCGATCCGTGAACTCGCTGCCTCCAGCGCAGTTTTGCGCGCCGAGATTCAGGACGCCGTCAACTCCGCTAACGAGCTGGTTTCTCACGCAGAGGCCATTAAGAAGTTCCATATTCTGGACAGTGACTTCACCGAGGAAAGCGGCGAGCTGACCCCGACCATGAAGGTCAAGCGCAACATTGTCATGGACAACTACTCGCGTGACATTGAGGCTCTCTACCAGCGTTAATTCACGGTCTACCCGCTGCCGATAGAAAACGGCAGCGTGTTGTTACCGCGCTAGCGCCCCTCACCCCATTAAGGTGAGGGGCGCTAGAAATTTTTAAGGAGTTTTCAGTTTTCGAAAGTCGGCATTCGTCAATGTTCGTCGATATTCGAAAGCGGAAGACTGCAATGATGTCACCGGCGCCGAAGATGTCGTGGGAGGGCGGGCAATGATTAACCACTTCGATGCTCGGCTACGCCTGCGCGAAGTGACCCAAGAGCTCTACGACATTGGTGACGAAGTTGCCGAACACATCGAGCACCTTGCTCAGGCGGTTGCTGATGTAGATCGTGAGCTGGTGGACGAATGTGTCCTCGAGCTCGCTGACATCGTCGACGAGGCCGTTGAGGACTGCCGCCCTCTGATTGGTGAGCTTGATGGTCTACGCCAAGCGTTTACCTCCGGCATTCGCTCGGGGCGCATCGGTACTCTTTCCTCCGCTTCGACACCGCGGCGACACCCACATCCGGCACCGAAGTCGCCGGATGTGCAGTCACTGTCGCTCATTCCGGCTCCTTTGAAGCATCCGGTTGCAGTCCCTACGGTCACGCAGGCAATGATTGCTCGCTCCGATGCCGTGGCTTCTTACCTGGAGGAACTCGCCGACTGGGTTTCCGCCGAAAACATCCGAGGCGTGGAAAAGCTCGGTAGTGTGGTGCTTCCGCAGCTTTACGCACAGTCTGGCCGCCGTGCACTGTCCGCTGCCGCCGCTTGGTGTGTTGCTGTTCCCGAGACTCATCCGGCAGTTGCCAATGCGCTGCGCGGCCGTAGGCCTCCGGAGTTCCTGATGGAACGTGCCCGCATCGATGAAATTGTCCGCCGCGTCAAGCAACGTCGAGCCAAGGAGCATGCGTGAGCGAAGCCTCCGCACACACCGATTCCTTCGGTGTCTACTTACACGTCCCATTCTGTGCCACCCGTTGTGGCTACTGTGATTTCAACACGTACACGCCAGGTCAGCTGGGCAGTGGCGCAACGCAGGGAGACTACCTCGATGCCATCGTGGCTGAGCTCGAGATGGCCGTCGTAAAGCACCCCGAACTAGCGCGTGGCGCCGATACCGTATTCGTCGGCGGTGGTACGCCGTCGATGTTGGGGGCGAGTGGTCTTCGTCGCCTGCTCGACGGTGTGCGCAACAGCTTTGGGCTTGCCGACGACGCCGAGGTCACCACCGAGTCGAATCCCGAGTCGACCTCCCCGGAGTTTTTCGAAGGCTTGGCCGAGGCAGGGTTTACCCGGGTGAGTCTGGGCATGCAGTCGGCTGTGCCGCATGTGCTGGCCACTCTGGATCGTACGCACACGCCGGGGCGTCCTGCGGCGGCAGTGGCGGAGGCACGCGCGGCCGGCTTTGAGCACATCAACCTCGACGTTATCTATGGCACGCCAGGGGAGTCGATGGCGAACCTCGATACGACGTTGGAGGCAGTCCTGGCCACGGACGTCGATCATGTTTCGGCGTACTCACTGATCGTCGAGCCGGGTACCGCGATGGCGCGTAAGGTCCGTCGTGGTGAGCTGCCGATGCCTGACGACGACGATCTCGCCGACCGCTACGAGCGCATCGATGCCGCACTGAGTCAAGCCGGTTTTTCCTGGTACGAGGTGTCCAACTGGGCAAAACCGGGCGGCCAATGTCGTCACAATATGCTCTACTGGCGCGATGGAAATTGGTGGGGTGCGGGCCCCGGTGCACATTCGCACCTGGATGGCACGAGGTTTTACAACGTCAAGCATCCGGCTCGCTACGCGGCGACCATTTCTGGCGGAGAATTGCCGATTAAGGATTCAGAAGGGCTAACGGCCGAGGATCGGCACACTGAGAAGATTATGCTGGGCCTCCGCTTGGCCGAGGGTATCGATGCCAATCTGCTCGGTGAGGATGAGCTGGGCAAGGCACGTCGGCAAGCGGAAGCGGGCATGGTGGAGTTTGTTTCCGTCGATGGCGGCCAGCGGATTCAGCTGACCAATCGCGGTCGTTTGCTGGCCGACGCCATAATTGTTGACATCCTTAGTTAAACTATCCGCATGTCATCTCAGACGGATAAGCGCAGGCAGGAAGTTCTTCGGGCAATTGTCTCGGATTACGTAGCTTCCCAGGAGCCCGTTGGCTCGAAGGCTCTGGTGGAGCGCCACAATCTGGGTGTGTCCTCGGCGACCATCAGAAATGACATGGCGGTGCTGGAGGCTGAAGGTTATATCCAGCAGGAACATGCATCGTCCGGGCGTATCCCGACTGAGAAGGGCTACCGCCTTTTTGTGGACAATCTTTCGCAGATTAAGCCGCTGTCCCGGGCCGAGCGCCGAGCTATCCTCGAGTTCCTCGAAGGCGGCGTCGATCTGGAGGACGTGCTGCGCCGCAGTGTGCAGCTGCTGGCCCAGCTAACTCGTCAGGTCGCAGTGGTGCAGGTGCCGACGCTGGAGGTCTCCCGCGTCCGGCACTGCGAGGTCGTACAGCTCGCCGACGCGCGATTGTTGCTGGTAGTCATCACTGACACCGGGCGCGTGGAGCAGCGCAATGTTGAGCTGCCAGCACCGATGGATCCCGATCTCGTGCCGCTCTTGCGTGAGCATTTCAACCGCGCAATGTCGGGGCACACGCTTGCCGACGCGTCGATTGCGATCTCCGATCTTGCGGCTAACGCCCCGCGTGATTTGCGGGATGTGCTTATTCGCTGCTCGACGGTGCTGGTGGAGTCGTTGATTGAGAAGCCGAATGACAGACTCATCCTGGCCGGGGCATCGAATTTGACCCGTGGTAATATGGCCGGTCGCTTACCTTCTACGTTGCCCATGGTTCTTGAAGCTCTCGAAGAACAGGTGGTCGTGCTGAAACTGCTGTCGGCCGCGCAGGATTTGCACCACGTTCGCGTTTCCATCGGTGAGGAAAACGAGGACGAGGAGCTGCGCGCTACCTCAGTTGTTTCAACTGGCTATGGAACCGGCACCGAAATTTTGGGTGGCATGGGCGTAGTTGGCCCCACATTTATGGATTATCCGGGAACAATTTCCTCGGTTGCTGCTGTTGCACAGTACGTTGGCCGGGTATTGAAAGGAAGTAGCTAAAGTTGGCACGCGACTATTACGGCATCCTCGGAGTGGAGAAGGACGCTACGGACGCTGAGATTAAGAAGGCGTACCGAAAGCTGGCGCTCAAGTACCACCCAGACCGTAATCCGGGTGATGAAGAAGCTGCGGAGAAGTTCCGTGAGGCCTCTGAGGCGAACGAGGTCCTGCTGGATCCTGAAAAGCGCCGGATTGTGGATATGGGAGGAGATCCTCTCAATCCGCAGGGCGGTATGCCAGGCGGTGGCTTCGGCGGTTTCGGTGGCGGCGGAGTCGGCGATATCTTCGAGGCATTCTTCGGCGGTGCCGGCGGTACTCGCCAGCGCCGCTCGCGTGTGCAGCCAGGTGCAGATGCGCTGCTGCGTATTTCGCTGGGCCTCGATGAGGCATTCACCGGTGTCCGCAAGCCCATCACGGTGGACACCGCGGTGCTGTGTGAGCAGTGCGAGGGAACTGGCTCGAAGTCCAAGTCCAAGCCGAAGATGTGTACCAGCTGTGATGGTACTGGCGAGATTCAGCAGGTCCAGCGTTCCTTCCTGGGCAATGTGATGACCTCGCGGCCGTGCCCGACTTGTGAGGGCACCGGCGAAATTATCCCCGATCCGTGTAACAACTGCGGTGGCGATGGCCGCGTCCGTGCTCGCCGTGATCTGACGGTCAACGTTCCGGCAGGTATCTCTGATGGCATGCGTATTCGCATGGCAGGGCAGGGCGAGGTCGGCCCGGGCGGCGGCCCGGCGGGTGACCTCTACGTGGAAGTTGCCATGGACCCGCACCCGGTATTCGAGCGTGAGGGCGATGATTTGCACTTTAACGTGCAGGTGCCCATGGCTGATGCCGCACTTGGTACCGAGTTTGAGGTCGACGACCTGCTCGGCGAGCCAATGACCATCAAGGTTGATTCGGGCACCCAGCCGGCAGAGCAGATTCGTCTGTCGGGTAAGGGCATGCCGCATCTGCGCGGCGAGGGCAACGGCGACGTGGTCGCACACGTCGATGTCACGGTGCCGACGAAGCTGGACCGCAAGTCCCGCGAGCTGCTGGAGAAGCTACGCGAGCACCGCGATGATGATGCCAAGGTGTCAGACTCGAGTGAGCGCAACGGTTTCTTCTCCCGTTTCCGCCGCCGTTAGAACACGCCATCCCCCAAAGCCCCTCCAGTGAGTGTGAAGCACACATGAGTTTGCCCGTATTCCTCGGTGAGTTCACCGAGCTGCCGCGCCCGGAAGAAATCATTCGGATCCTCGGGTCGGAGGCAAAGCACATCAGCGTTCGCAGGCTGAAGGAGGGCTCGGAGATTCTTCTTGCCAATGGTGCGGACAAGGTGGTGCGAGCACAGCTCATGCACGTAGACCCTCGTGAGGTCCACGTTCGCGTGGTCGCCGCAGAGGAACGTCCACGTCCGCGCCCGCACGTCACTGTGGTGCAGGCGCTGCCGAAGTCGGATCGTGCTGAGCTTGCGGTCGATTTGATGACCGAGGCCGGGGTCGATGAGATTATCCCCTGGGCGGCCGTGAATTGTGTAGCCCGATGGCAGGGTACCGCGAAGGTCACTAAGGCCCGCACCAAGTGGCAGTCGACTGCGCGCGAGGCAGCCAAGCAGGCTCGTCGTGCATGGATTCCGCCGGTCGCGGACCTGCATAGCTCCGCCGATATTGAGCAACTCATCCGGGAAACCACATCAGCAGGTGGTGTGGCAGCAGTTTTGCACGAGGAGGAAACAGCTCCGTTCGTGGACTTCGCCGCGCAGGCAGCAAACGCTGACAAGGTTCTTTTCATCGTCGGCCCAGAAGGGGGAGTGAGCCCTGGGGAACTCGAGGCCTTCCGTGCCGCAGGTGCGAGCTCGGTAGTACTCGGCCCGACAGTTCTCCGCAGCGCCCTCGCGGGAGCTGCTGCTCTTTGCGCACTGGGCCCGTTGACAAAGCGCTGGGGCGGCGCACCCACGCGTGGTCAGTAGGATAGACGCATAATGACAAAGTATTCAGTAACTGCTCGTACCACCGCCGTCGTCGAGCTCGATGACAATCTCGCGCCGATTGTGGTCGGTCATGCGGATCAGAACCTACGTCTGCTGGAATCTCTGCTGGCAGCGGATATTCATGTCCGCGGCGGAGTTGTGACAATCAAGGGTGCTCCGGCGGATGTTTCGTTGGCTGTCCGCGCTTTCAAGGAGCTAGAGGCAATGGCCCGTCGTGGGCATGAGCTCTCCCCGGAGTCGGTGCGGCACGCGGTGGGCATTGTGGATCGCGGGGAGAAGTCCGCCAGCGAGGTGCTCGGTGGCGGCATCGTGACACATCGTGGCAAGACCGTGCGGCCCAAGACCGAGGGGCAGAAGAACTACGTCGATGCCATCGACCGCTATAACGTTGTTTTCGGTATCGGCCCCGCCGGTACGGGCAAGACCTTCCTGGCCATGGCCAAGGCTGTTGCTGCGCTGAAGAATAAGCAGGTCGAACGCATTATTCTGACTCGCCCCGCAGTGGAGGCCGGTGAAAACCTGGGCTTCCTGCCGGGTACTCTGCATGAGAAGATTGACCCCTACCTGCGCCCATTGCACGATGCGATGCGCGAAATGCTTGAGCCGGAGCTGATTCCAAAGCTGATGGAAACTGGGGTAGTGGAGGTCGCACCGCTGGCGTACATGCGCGGTCGTACCTTGAACAATGCGTTCATTATTCTCGACGAAGCACAGAACACTACTCCGGAGCAGATGAAAATGTTCCTCACCCGCCTGGGCTTCGGTTCGAAGATGGTCATCACCGGTGACGCCAGCCAGGTCGACCTGCCTCGAGGGCAGAAGTCCGGTCTAGCTGTCGCCCGTGAGGTGCTGCGCGGTGTGCCGGGAATCGCTTTTCCGGCGCTGGCGGCTGCGGATGTGGTGCGCAACCCGCTGGTAACCGCAATTGTCGAGGCCTACGATGACTACGATGCCTATAACGAAGGTATTGAACAGGGCGCCGAGTCCCCACAAAAGCGACAGTCCGCCACAAAACGATAAAGGACGCTGAAATTACATGAGCATTGAAGTTTTCAACGAGTCCGGTCAGGGCGTCAATGAAGAGTCGCTTATCGACGTTGCCCGTTATGCGCTGGGCCGCCTGGACGTGCATCCGGCAGCCGAGCTGAGCATTCACATTGTCGACTTGAAGACAATCGAAGACCTCCATGTGCGCTGGCTGGACCTGCCGGGGCCGACGGATGTGATGAGCTTCCCGATGGATGAGCTCACTCCCGGCTCTGGTCGCCCCGATGCTGCCAGCCCAGGACCTGCCATGCTTGGCGACATCGTGTTGTGCCCCGAGTTCGCTGCGGGCCAGGCTGAGCGCGCAGGCCACCCTCTGAGCCACGAGCTGGTGCTGCTCACCGTGCATGGTGTGCTGCACCTGTTGGGCTATGACCACGTCACTGCTGAGGAAGAGCGCCAGATGTTCTCCCTGCAGAATGGTCTGTTGGCGGACTGGTACGACGACATCGATCGTCGTGGTGTCAGTTTTTCCGAAAAACCGATTAACCCCAATGCGTTCCCGGAACGTTCTAACGAGCGATGATCACTTTGATAATTGTCGCCGTTGTGGCGATGATCTGCGCTGGCGGACTTAACACAGTCGAAACTGCGGTCGCAGGCATTTCCCGTGCACGCGTGGCTGAGCTGCAGCGTGACGAGGTCGCGGGTGCTAATGCGCTTCTCAAGGTCGTAGAAAATCGCGCTCGGCACGTCAATGTGCTGGTGATTTTGCGGACGCTGTGCGAGTCAATCGGTGCAGTGACGCTGGCGGCGGTCTGTCTCAAGCTTTTCGAGCCGGAACGCTGGGCCATTGTGGCTGCAGTGGTGTTGTTGGCTCTGTTCACCTTCCTGGTCCTCGGGGTGTTTTCCCGCACGATGGGTCGGAAGAATCCGTACTCGATTTCCCTCGCCACCGCGGTCGTTCTGAGTTTTATGGCCAAGGTGTTGGGGCCACTGGAAAAGTTGCTGATTTGGTTCGGCAACATCATCACCCCTGGTGGTGGCTTCCGCGATGGCCCGTTCGCCACTGAAGTCGAGTTGCGCGAGATGGTCGATATCGCCCAGGAGCGCGGCATTGTGGAGCACGATGAGCGCCGCATGATTCAGTCTGTGTTCGATCTCGCGGAAACGTCGGCACGCGTTGTTATGGTTCCGCGCCCAGAGATGGTGTGGATTGAGGCGGATAAGCACTGTGGTCAGGCAGTGGCCCTATGCGTGAAGTCGGGTCACTCGCGACTGCCGGTGATTGGCGAGAGCGTTGAGGACATCGTCGGCGTCATTTACTTGAAGGACATTGTCCAGCAGACGTACTCGCGTACTGATGGTGGCCGCGGTGTTCGCGTCTCCGAAGTCATGCGCGACTGCGTTTTTGTTCCCGACTCCAAGCCACTGGATGATCTGCTCGATGAAATGCAGCGCACCCGCAATCACATCGCCATTCTCATCGACGAATACGGATCGGTCGCCGGTCTTATCTCTATTGAGGACATCCTCGAGGAGATTGTCGGTGAGATTGCCGACGAATACGACGAGGCCGAGCAGGCCCCCATCGAACCACTGGGGGATGCCTCCTACCGCGTGCAGGCGCGCCTCAGCTTGGGCGAGCTCATAGAGCTTTACGACGAAGCCCACGGGCGCCAACTCGTCTTCGATGACGAGGTCACCGATGAGGTGGATACGGTCTCCGGTCTGTTGGCATATGAGCTTGGACGTGTGCCACTGCCCGGTTCGTACGTAGAATATGCAGGACTGAAGTTTACCGCCGAGGGCTCGCGTGACCGTCGTGGTCGTATGCGGGTACGCACTGTGGTGGTGGAGCCGACTGCGGAGTTTTACTCCGAGGAAGAAGATACTGATGGGCAATCTTGATGACATGCTGGCCAATGCTGGACTTGGCGGAGATGCTGATGATTACAGTGCGCCGGAGGGCTTTCGCTCTGGGTTCGTTTCCATTGTGGGGCGTCCGAATACCGGTAAGTCCACGCTGACCAATTCCCTGGTGGGCGAGAAGATCGCTATTACCGCTAACCAGCCGGAAACCACGCGTCATCCAGTCCGAGGTGTAGTCCACCGCGAGAACTGTCAGATCGTTGTCGTGGATACGCCAGGTCTGCACAAGCCACGCACGCTGCTCGGTGAGCGCCTGAATGACATGGTTCAGGAGACTTACTCCGATGTGGACTTGGTCGCGATGGTCGTGCCTGCCGACGAGAAAATTGGCCCCGGTGACCGCTGGATTTACGAGAACGTCTCCAAAGGTTGCAAGAACATCATGGGCATTGTGTCCAAGGTGGATAAGGTCTCGCGCGACACCATTATTGAGCGCCTTATCGAGCTGCAGGAGTTGCTCGGTCCGGATGCCGAGCTGGTGCCACTGTCGTCGAAGTCCGGCGAGAACATCAACACGCTGATTGATGTCATGGCTTCCCAGTTGCCGGAGGGACCGCGCTTGTACCCGAAGGGGCACATCACCGATGAGGATCTGCACACCCGGATGGCAGAGCTCATCCGCGAGGCGGCCCTCGGCGGTCTGCGCGATGAGTTGCCGCATTCCGTGGCAGTCCAGATCGATGAGGTGCTGCCAAACCAGGATCGCGAAGGCGTCCTGGATGTCCACGCCGTTATCTATGTCGAGCGTTCGGGGCAGAAGTCCATCCTCATGGGGCGCGACGGTCGACGCATGGGCACCACCATTCACAAAGCTCGTAAGGAACTCATTGCGCTGCTCGGTCAGAATGTTTACCTTGACCTGCGCGTGAAGGTGCTGAAGGACTGGCAGTCGGACCCGAAGCAGCTGGGCAAGTTGGGATTCTAAAAAGTTGGTCGAGCCGTATCGCGACCGTGCGCTGGTCGTACGCCGCTACGACCTCGGCGAAGCCGACCGCATCATCGTCCTTTTCACCCGCGACCACGGCCTAGTCCGCGGTGTCGCCAAAGGCGTGCGCCGCGCGAAGAGCCGCTTCGGCTCCCGCCTCTCACCATTCGTCGACGTGGATGTCAACATCTACCCACGCCGAGGACTGTCCACTATCGCAGGCGCAGATACCGTGCGCACGTGGGCAGCACCGCTTGTCGACGACTATGCGCGCTACACCTGTGCGTGTGCAGTCCTGGACGTCGCCGAACGCATTGTCGGCGAGGAGCAAGTGCCGGCTCCCGAATTGTGGGATCTCACCACCCAATCGCTCGACGACGTTGCGGCCGGTCGCCATCGCCCCGATTTGTTGCTGACCTCCTACATCCTGCGAGCAATGGCGCAGGCAGGTTGGCAGCCAAGCCTCTTTGAATGCGCAGGCTGCGGCAAAGCCGGCCCTCACCACGCGTTTTCTCCCGCACTGGGCGGAGCAGTGTGCACCAACTGCAGGCCACCGGGTGCAGATACTCCGCCGACCGAGGTTCTGCATCTGATGTGGCAGCTTGCTCATGAGCAATGGGCGGGCATCGATACGTCGTCAAGCGAATTCGAGGGACGAATGGCGACGGCGCGTACCCTAACGGCGAAGTACCTGCAGTACTACCTGGGCCGCCGGGTGCCGGCGCTGGAACATGTGGATGCTTTTTGGCAGTAAACGTCAGCGGTGGGGCACAATAGGAAGCGTGTTGAATCCTCCTGTACCGCAGCAATTCGTGCCCAATCACATCGCGCTCGTGATGGACGGCAATGGTAGATGGGCCGAACAGCGTGGGCTCAAACGCACCGAGGGGCACAAGCGTGGTGAGGCCGTGCTGATGGAGTGCGTCGATGCTTGTTTGGAGATGGGCGTCAAGCACCTGTCGGCTTACGCATTTTCCACTGAGAATTGGCGTCGTTCGGTCGATGAGGTCCGATTCCTCATGGGCTTTAATCGCGATGTGCTGCGTCGACGTCGTGATGAGCTGGATTCGAAGAACGTTCGCGTGCGTTGGGCAGGGCGTCGTCCGCGACTGTGGCGCTCGGTGATTAAGGAACTTGAGATTGCCGAGGAACAGACGAAGGACAATGACGCGCTAACTCTGTATATGTGCGTCAACTACGGTGGTCGCGCTGAAATTGTTGATGCTGCTAGAGAGATTGCTCGTCAGGCAGCAGCGGGGGAGCTCAGCGAATATGACTTGACCGAGAAGTCTTTCGCACAGTTCCTGGATGAGCCGACTATGCCGGATGTTGATCTGTTCTTGCGTCCGTCGGGCGAGCAGCGCACGTCCAACTTCTTGATCTGGCAGTCCGCCTATGCGGAGATGGTCTATCAAGACAAGCTTTTCCCGGATTTCGGTCGGGATGACATGCGCGCCGCAGTGGTGGAGTACGCAAAGCGCGACCGTAGGTTCGGCAAGGCCTAGAGCCGATATTTTTTTAGGGGGGGGGGGGGGAGCCCGGGCTACTTCTTCTGGCAGTCCCTGCACAGGCCGAAGACCTCAGCAGTGTGCCCGGTCAGATTAAAACCGTGCTCCTCCGCAAGGCTGTGCGCCCACTGCTCGACAGGGCCGCCGGCGACTTCAACGGTGCTGCCGCAATCGGTGCAGACCAGGTGATGATGGTGGTGGTCACCGCACAGCCGGTACAGAGCCTCTCCGGAGGCATTGTGCAGAACATCGACAATGTCCATTTCTGCAAGGGACTGGAGCGTCCGATAGACCGTCGTCAAGCCGACCTTGTCCCCACGTTCCGTCAGCGACTTATGAATGTCAGCAGCGGAGCGAAAATTAGGGGCCTCACTCATAATCGACACGACGGCGCAGCGTTGGCGAGTACTGCGCTGGCCGATGCGGGTTGCGGCCGGCCGCGCGGAGGCTTGTGTTCCGGTGCTAGCGGGGGAGCCCGTACCACGTGGGTTTTCGCCAGAACTAACTTCGTGCATATCTTCGCCAGCCATGTAACCGACACTACCCGGTATCGGTTGGACAAGATGCGCTAGAGTATAGGGGAACTTTTAACTGGCCTGTTGGGGTCAGTACATTTTGCTTTTCATTATGTCGTTCGCCGCACGGAACGGGCTGAATTGTGTGCCCGGAAAAGGCGTGTGGTGTGCGATGCGAAGCCATTTATAAGGAGTGGTCTAGACCGTGGCACCTAAGTCAGTTGTCGATACCGTCGCCAACCTGTGTAAGCGCAGGGGGTTCGTTTACCCGTGTGGTGAAATTTACGGCGGTACCCGCTCGGCATGGGATTACGGTCCCCTGGGTGTGGAGCTGAAGGAAAACATCAAGCGCCAGTGGTGGAAGACCTTCGTCACCGGTCGTAAGGATGTCGTCGGCCTGGATTCCTCCATTATCCTGCCGCGCCAGGTCTGGGAAGCTTCCGGCCACGTCGCTACCTTCACCGACCCGCTGGTGGAGTCCCTGCACACCCACAAGCGCTACCGCGCTGACCACCTGCTGGAGGCCTACGAGGCCAAGCACGGTCACCCGCCGGCCAATGGTCTGGCAGATGTTCCGGACCCGGAGACCGGTCAGCCGGGCAACTGGACCGAGCCGCAGATGTTCTCCGGTCTGATGAAGACCTTCCTCGGCCCGGTCGACAATGAGCAGGGCCTGCACTACATGCGCCCGGAGACCGCTCAGGGTATCTTCGTCAACTTCAAGAACGTTATGACCACGGCTCGTATGAAGCCACCGTTCGGTATCGGCCAGACCGGTAAGGCATTCCGTAACGAGATCACCCCGGGCAACTTCATCTTCCGTACCCGCGAGTTCGAGCAGATGGAGATCGAGTACTTCGTCGCACCGAACGAGGCGGAAGAGAAGTTCGATGAGTGGGTCGACGCCTGCTGGAACTGGTTCATTGACCTGGGCGTTAACCCGGAGAACATGCGTCAGTTCGACGTTCCGAAGGACGAGCGCGCTCACTACTCTGCACGCACAATCGACTTCGAGTACCGTTTCCACTTCCAGGGCAACGAGTGGGGCGAGCTGATGGGTGTCGCCAACCGTACGGACTACGACCTCGGCTGCCACATCGAGCACTCCAAGGAAGACCTGCGTTACCACGACCAGGTCACCGGCGAAAAGTACGTTCCGTACGTCATTGAGCCGTCCTTCGGTCTGACCCGCGCCCTGATGGCCTTCCTGTGCGATGCCTACACCGAGGAAGAGGTGCCGAACGCAAAGGGCGGCACCGACACCCGTACTGTGCTGAAGCTGGACCCGCGTCTGTCGCCGGTTAAGGTTGCTGTTTTGCCGCTGTCGAAGAAGGACACCCTGACTCCGACTGCTGAGGCTGTCGCCGACAAGCTGCGCCAGTACTGGGCCGTCGATTACGACACCTCCGGTGCTATCGGCCGTCGTTACCGTCGCCAGGATGAGATCGGTACTCCGTTCTGTGTCACCGTTGACTTCGATACTCTCGAGGACAACGCTGTGACCGTCCGTGACCGCGACACCATGGAGCAGGAGCGCGTCAAGATTGACGAGCTGGAAGGCTACCTCGCAGCTCGCCTGGTGGGCTGCTAATGGCCGAAGAAGTTTTTTGGGAATCCTATAGTCTCGGCGACGGCTCTCGGGAAAAATCCGAGCAAACCTGGCCGATTCTGAAGGAAAGCACCGAAGTCGGCACGTACATCCGTGATGAGCAGGGCGATCGCCTCAACACCCCGGAAGGGGAGTGGGTCATTGATGCCTCTGCTAATCACCGTGTTTCCGCCACGCTTCCCGACGGCCGCGTGTTCTCGACCGTTGCTGCTGACCGTGACAAGATTTCGCGAGCCAAGCAGCTTTCAGTGACCTTTGGGCCGGAACGTCCTGAAGGCAAGCTGGTGTGCGAGGGATCGACGAACTACGTCATCGAGAATGCGAAGACCGGCGAGAAGTGGGGCCAGTTTACCGGTGCGTCCCGTGGCGTGCGCCACGCAGAGGTGCAGTTCGACACCGATGAGGGCCGTGCGCTGCCGGAAGAGGAGAAGATCTTCCTGGTCTACAGTGCTCGTCGAGTGCTGGAGTCCCGCATGGTTTCCTCTACCTGGATTCTCACTGTCTGCTTGCTCTTGCTGATTGCCTATATGATTTGGGTGTGGATCGTGTAGCAACTATTGCAGACGGCGTCGTTTACGACGAGAACAAAAAGACCCTGTCCGACGGCTGGAGCTGTCAGGACGGGGTCTTTAGTGCTTTCTGGATCACCTCGCCACAAGGGCGTGGCTGGCAGGTGAAAGCCCGCTTTTTTAGCACGAACGCGCTAGTGATGACGAATCCAGATGAGGGGGATTCTTTCGTCCTAAACAGAGAAGGACGGGGAATTCGCACGGTCTTCGACATCGAACGGCCAGGCTATGAGCTCGCCCGAATCGTCAGAGAGGACAGCCTAGGCCGAGGGGTATTTGGTGTCTATGCCCAGAAAGGAGACTTCCGGGGGAGTTTCGAAGACTGGCTGATTGCCGCCGCTCTGGCGACGTGGTCTGTGGATGGACCACGCCAGATGCGAATTTAGGCGGGAATCTAGAAGCCCATTGTGCTGCCGGAGCCGCCTGGTCGGCTCGAACCTCCGCCGAAACCGCCGAATCCGCCGATACTGCCACCAAAGCCGCTGTTGTTGCTGAGCATGCTGCCTAGCACCATGCCGGCGACCATCGAACCGTTGCTGCCGCCACCGCGGCGCTGATCCTGGTAGCGGCGGATGTCACGGCGGGCCAAGTCAGCGGCCTCAGCCGCGAGCTTGCGCGCACGACGTGCGTAGGCCAAAGCCTTTCGCGGATCGTCGTTGGCCAAGCCCTGAGCAGAGCCGTAAGCACGCTGCGCCTCCGCGAGGCGAGTGCGAGCCTCAGCACCAACCACACGGCGGCGGGTAGCAATTAAGTCAGCCGCGGCGCGAATGTGATTGTCGGCATCCTGCATGCTGTGCTGCAAAGTAGCGGTAGCGCGGGCGAACGATGCGGCCTTGTCTCGAGCGGAGTCGAGGGCTTCGTCGAGCAGCTCATCGGCATCGGTCAGTGCGGTCCAGGAACTCAGTGGATCCACTTCGGACTTATTGGCTGCCACGCCGAGTGCTTCACGGCCTGCTTCGATGGCCGCATTGAGACGCTCGCGGTTGATGTTGGCGCCTTGCGGTGCCGACATCAGGTGCGAGGCCTCATCGATTTCACCGCGGACCTCGGCGATAAGGGAAGCCAGCCCCGCGACTGCAGCGTGAATATCGCTATCGGCGTGTTCAATGGCCTCCAGAAGACTCTCTGCCTGTGTGAGCGCAAAGTCGGTGGCCGACAGTGCATCAATCAGACCACCTTGCTCACCGGCGGGTAGGTCCGCGATGCGGCGGGCCTCAGACATTGACTGGTCAGCCTGATTCAGGTGCTCCGTGGCCATATCAATATTGTCGGTCACAGAGCTGAGCATCTGCTCTTCGTAACGTGCGCGCAGACCATCGAGAATTTCGCCGGCACGCGGCATACGTGAACGCAGCTCGACACTTCGCTGAGTGAGCTTCGAAATCGTCGCTTCAGCATTCATCAACTCCTGGCGGAGTTTCTGGAAGTTTGCGGCCTCGCCGTCGAGCTGGTCATCCGCAACACCACAGGTGGAGATAATCTCCAGTAGGACACTGCGGCGCTCGATTTCGTCGGACACGGAGCCGTCGTCAAGCTGTTGGCGAAGTGCAAACGCACGCTCGAGCGTGGACTGAGAGTGCTTCAGTGCGTTGTCGAAGCTGCGGATGCGTTCGGTGCCGAACTCAGCGCGGGCGAGGTCGAGCTCGGTGCGGGCTTTGCGAATGGACTCATCGGTACTGACAATCTCATCGTGCGCAAGAACATCGAGCGAGCTGGTGCTCAGCGAGTCCAGCGAAGAGACATCCTTGGGGTCGATGTTGCGGCCACGAGCGATCTCCTCCTCATCGCGCTTCTTCTTATTGCGGCGGCCCACGGCCCAGGTGGCGCCACCGACAACGGCGGCACCACCGAGGCCGGCGCCGAGTGCCCACCCACCGGCGGAGCCGCTGCCACCGCCTGCCTCGGCGATGGCAGCTTCACCCGCAGCTGCCCAGTTGTCATCCTCTAACAACTGCCCTTGAGCTGCTCTGTTGATGGCCTCCGCGTTGCGGGGGAAGGAGTCTCCGACGAAAGCGCCGAGGTTTCGGTCTTCCACGGCGACGACCAGGACACCGCGGTTGTCGGCAGCTCCGAGGTGCTCCCAGGCCTGCTGCGCCCACTGTTCGCCCTGAATGCCGTCGAAGCTCTTGATGTAAAACACCGAGAACAGGAGTCGCTTCTCTGTCTTGAGCTGCTGAATCTGCTCCTTCAGACGAGCTTCATCGCCGCCGCTCAGCACACCTGCGAGATCAGCCACCTCGCCCGACACATCCGCCGGTGCCTCGGCGTGCGCCAGGGATGCTGACGGCGCGAGTGCCAGCAGCGAAGCAGGTGCGTGAACCGGTGGCTGTGCCGGTAGTGCGGCAGTAATTAGCGGCATGCTCAGGCCGAGAAAAGCACCCGATGCGGCAAGGTAAAGGGGGCGAAACACGCGATTCCTGTCAGACATATCTACAAGGATACGTAACAATAATTACGTGGCCGGTAAATTTTCGTATTCATCTTTTGAACTCGCTCGTATTGTCGAGGAGTCTCCGAAGCAGTCATTGCTGCCCGGGGTGCAGTCCTTGGAAACCCACCGGGCGGCGTTTGCACGAGATCGCGCCCGCGTCCTGCACTCCGCAGCGCTGCGCAGGCTGGCTGACAAAACCCAGGTTGTGGGGCCAGGGGAGGGCGATACTCCCCGCACACGCCTGACTCACTCGCTGGAGGTCGCGCAGATTTCCCGCGGAATCGCCAGCGAGTTGGGTGCAGATGAGGATCTCGCAGAGCTGGCCGGCCTGACCCATGACATCGGGCATCCGCCGTATGGCCACAACGGCGAGCGCGCCCTCAACGAGATTGCCGCTGGGTGCGGCGGGTTTGAGGGCAACGCGCAGACGCTGCGTATTCTCACTCGCCTCGAGCCGAAGGTGCTCGATGGTACAGGTGAGCCCTGCGGACTCAATCTCACTCGGGCGGCGCTCGATGCGGCTTGTAAGTACCCGTGGACGCCAATCGGTCCCGATGGTCAGCTCCGCCACAAGTACGGGGCCTACCAGGAAGATGCCGCAATTCTGCAGTGGATTCGCCAGGGCGTTCCGCACGGCAAGCAGTGTCTTGAGGCGCAGATCATGGACTGGTCTGACGATGTCGCCTATTCCGTCCACGATGTCGAGGATGGCATCGTCTCTGGCCGCGTTGACCTGGGTGTTCTGTGGGACACGGTGGAACTGGCCGCACTCGCTGACAAGGGCGCTGCCGCATTTGGTGGCGATCCAGCGGAGCTCGTCGAGGCTGCCGGGCGTCTTGCCAGCTTGCCGGTGGTATCAGCTGCGGCGTCCTATGATGGTTCGCTGCGCTCGCTGGTCGCGCTGAAACGGATGACCTCGGAGCTGGTCGGCCGTTTTGTCACTGCTTCCGTCGCGGGTACGCGTGCTGCCTCCGGGTCGACGCTTCCGCTCGGGCGTTACGACGCGGACCTCGCCGTGCCCAGCTCGATTCTGGCCGAGGTCACCATGCTGAAGACCATCGCCGTGCTGTATGTGATGGATCTTCCGCGTCATATTCGCCGTCAGGAGCGTGAGCGCGATCGCCTTTTCCGGGTGGCCGAGTATCTGCAGGAGGGTGCTCCGGGAACGCTTGATCCGATGTTCCAGTGGCTCTATTCCCGCGCGGAGAGTGACCAAGCGCGGCTGCGGGTGATTGTTGATCAGCTAGCGTCAATGACGGAGTCGCGTGTAGAGCGGCTTGATCGCCAGATTGCTGGTGTGGCCGCGGCGTGGGGATAGTTGTCTACTCCTCCGCGTCAGGAATTTCGCAGAAGCTCTCGTAGTGGTCGTCGGTGTAGTACCAGACATCCGGATCGTTTTCGGAACCGCCGCCGACAACGATGCGGCGTGCACCGCGGCTGGAATTGCCCGGGGTGGTCACGGTGTATTCGCGGTAGTAGTCACCGCGCTCCTTCGGCAGGCGTCCCTCGTAGTTGCCGAAGTGCTTGCCGTCGTGCTGCGAATAGATGTGGTCCTGGTCGGTCAGGATGCGGTCGATAACATCGTCGGCCTCCTGCGGCAGGGTATCTACTGCGCAGGTGGCACCCTTTGTGCCGGCCTTGTTGCTGCCCAAGTTGGGGCCAGGTTTAGGGCCTGGTTTCGCGCTGGAGGCAGTGGAATCCTGCGACCCCTGTGAGTTCTCGGATGCCGTAGAGTTCTGGTCTCCGCCATCGAGCCCGAAATAACTACCAGCCAGCACCAGGGCGGCAGCGCCTACACCGCTCGCAATCTTCTTCCACTCAGCCATGGCTAGTATCTTTCCATATCTGTCGCCGCCGGCACGTTTTTGGGTTGGGCGCGGGCGGCTCGTCGGCATGCGAAACCTCTACGGCGGAGTCGATTGGACGGTTTGGGTAAGGTTATTTTCATGGCTAGGGGAAGAATTCCGGACTCCGATATCGCGGCAATCCGCGAACGGACTCCGATTGAGGAAATCGTTGCAGAATACGTGAACCTCAAACCGGCTGGCGCGGATTCTCTGAAAGGGCTTTCGCCTTTTAAAGACGAGCGCACGCCGTCGTTCCACGTACGCCCCAATCATGGCTACTACCACTGCTTTTCCACCGGCAAGGGCGGTGATGTATTCAGCTTCCTCATGGAGATGGAACACCTGTCTTTCCCGGAGGCTGTCGAAGCCTGTGCGGAGAAAATTGGCTTCCACATTAACTATGAGGGCGGCGGCACGGGCCGTCGCGAGGAACCGGGAACTCGCCAGCGTCTCATCGCCGCAAACCGCGAGGCACAGAAGTTCTACCGCGAACAGTTCTCCACTCCAGCGGCAGCGCCCGCGCGCGAGTTTCTGGAAAACCGCGGCTTCACCGCCGAGCACGCGGCCCAGTTCGGCTGTGGCTACTCGCCGGCCGGCTGGGACACTCTAACCAAGCACCTGCAGCGCCTGGGCTTTAGCTTCGAGGAGTTGGACAAGGCGGGTCTTTCCAAGATGGGGCGCATGGGGCCGATCGATCGTTTTCACCGTCGTCTCATGTGGCCGATCCGCAATATGTCCGGCGATGTCATCGGTTTTGGTGCCCGCAAGCTTTTCGACGATGACAATCTGGGCAAGTACATGAACACGCCCGAGACCATGCTGTACAAGAAGTCCAAGGTCCTTTTCGGCTTGGATCTGGCAAAGAAGGACATTGCCACTGGTCATCAGGCTGTAATCGTGGAGGGCTACACTGACGTCATGGCCATGCACGCCTCAGGCGTGACCACGGCCGTCGCGTCCTGCGGTACCGCTTTCGGCGAGGAACACCTCCAGCTGCTGCGTCGTCTCATGCTCGACGACAACTTCTTCCGCGGCGAACTCATCTACACCTTCGACGGCGACGAGGCAGGGCAAAAGGCCGCCATGCGCGCCTTCGAGGGGGAGCAGAACTTCACCGGCCAGTCCTACGTCGCGGTCGCGCCGGACGGCATGGATCCGTGTGATCTGCGCCAGAAGAAGGGCGAGGCCGCAGTCCGCGATCTCGTTGCTTCACGACGGCCATTGATCGAATTTGTCCTCCGCACACTTCTGGCCGACTATGACCTGACCACCGCTAATGGCAGGGTCTCCGGGCTGCGCCGAGTGGTGCCTGTCCTGGCCCAGCTCAAGGACGCGGCGTTGCGCGATGAGTATGCCCGCGAAGTTGCCGGCTGGATTGGCTGGAATGATGAAGCCGAGCTGGTGCAGCGCGTCCGCGAGGAGGCCAGTCGGCCACAGAATGAAAAGCGCACTCCCTACCAGCGTCGCCAAGAAGAGGCCCGTGCCCGCGAAGAGGCAGAGGAAGCGCGGCGCCGGCGCAACCCGGCACTGCCGTATCCAAACCCGCGGGACCCTGTGCTCTATGCGCAGCGTGAGGCTCTCAAGTTGGCAATTCAAGAGCCCGCCACCACCGGCCCGGTATTCGATGCGCTCGCACCCGAGACCTTTGGGCATCCGACCTACCGGGCGGTATTCGATGCCATCATGGCTGCAGGTGGTGCCTGCGGGGAAGCGGCCACACAGCCACATAGTTGGGCGACCGCAATTATGGATCAGGCGCGGGAGGACGTCGTCAAGCATCTCGTGACTGAGCTGGGCGTGGAGCAAATCGCCGTCGATGCAGAGACGCTGCGCCCGTATGCGCAGGCGATTCTGGCGCGGTTGCAGGAGGTGTGGGTCGGTGACCAAATTGCACAGCTGAAGGCGATGCTCTCACGAATGCGCCCCTCAGACGACGAAACCGCCTACAACTCGCTGTTCGCGGACCTGCTCGCGATGGAGCAGTACCGCCGCGAACTGCAAGCAGAGGCGGTCAAGGTCGTGTTTGAGTAGCTAGTGGCTAGCGACTAGTAGCCGCGGCGAATCCACTCTTCCAAGTGCGGAGCCTCGCGGCCAATCGTCGTGTGGTCGCCATGACCCGTGCGGACAGTCGTTTCCGCAGGCAGAGTCAGCAGATTGTCGCGGATGGAGTTAATAATCGTGTCGAAATCCGAGTAGGACCGACCGGTCGCCCCCGGACCGCCGGAAAACAGCGTGTCACCAGAGAACAGCTCCGCGGCCTCCGGTACGTACAGACAGCACGAGCCAGGGGAGTGGCCCGGAGTGTTAATAATGACAACCTCCGTGCCTGCAATCTCCAGGCGCTGACCGTGCGCGAGGTCCTCGTGTGCCAGGTCCGGCCAGGACTGCTCCCACAGCATCTGGTCGCCCGGGTGGACGAGCAGGGGAGCGTCGAGCTTCTCCTGCAGTTCAGGGGCCACAGTGATGTGGTCGTTGTGCGCGTGGGTGCATACAATCGCCTTTACCTTGCGGCCATCCACCGCGTCAATAATCGGCTGCGCCTCATGCGCCGCATCGATGACAATGACCTCACGGTCATCGCCGAGCACCCATACGTTGTTGTCTACGTCCCACGTGCCACCATCGAGCGAGAACGTGCCCGACGTGAGAACGTGGTCGACCCTCAAACCCTTGTTCACAGCGTCACCACCGATCGCAGTACCTTACCGGCCTTCATGGTTTCGAAGGCCTCGTCAACATCCTCAATGCCAATGCGCTCCGTCACGAAGCCCTCTAATGGCAGGCGGTTCTGCAACGACAGATCCACCAGCATCGGGAAGTCGCGCTCTGGTAGGCAGTCGCCGTACCAGGACGACTTCAACGCACCACCGCGGCTAAACACATCCGCCAGCGGGATGTCCAGCTCCATTGTCGGCGCCGGAACACCGACCAGAACAACGCGTCCAGCCAGGTCACGGGCGTAGAACGCCTGCTTGTAGGTTTCCGGACGGCCGACCGCATCAATCACGACATCAGCACCGAAACCGTCGGTCAGCTCACGCACTCGCTTAACGACGGAATCCTCTTCCCCGGTGCCCTTATCGCTCTTAGCCAGCTCCGCAGAGTTAATGGTCTCGGTCGCGCCGAATTCGCGGGCGGTATCCAGCTTCTCGTCCGAGATGTCGATGGCAATAATCTTGCTAGCGCCGGCCAGCTTGGCACCGGCGATAGCGGCCGTACCAACGCCACCGCAGCCGATGACGGCTACCGATTCACCGCGCTTAACCTCGCCGGTGTTAATAGCCGCACCGATGCCGGCCATGACACCGCAGCCCAGCAGGCCCGCAACGGCCGGATCGGCTGCCGAATCGACCTTGGTGCACTGGCCCTCGTGGACGAGGGTGGCATCCGCAAAAGCGCCGATTCCAAGTGCCGGGGTGAGGACGGTGCCGTCGGCAAGCGTCATGGGCTTGGAGGCGTTGAAAGTGCTAAAGCAGTACTGTGGCTCACCGCGCTTGCAGGCGCGGCACTCGCCACAGACGGCGCGCCAATTGAGGACAACGAAATCGCCGACGGCAACATGCGTGACCTCTTCGCCAATCTCGGAGACCACGCCTGCGGCCTCGTGGCCGAGGAAGAACGGGTACTCGTCGGTGATATCGCCGTCGCGGTAAGCCAGGTCTGTATGGCAGACGCCGCAGGCCTGGATGTCGACAATGACATCGTTCGGGCCCGGGGACGGGATGTGGATATCAGTAAGTTCTACAGGTGCGCCTTTTTCGCGGGCGATAACGCCGCGCACAACGCGTGCGGTTTGCTCGGTGTTTTCGGTTCCGTTGGTTTGTTCAGACATAAGCCCCATCGTATGAGCGCGGTATGAAAAGTGCATGATGGAAAGCATTTTCAGTACTGGTAGGAGCTTTGTGGGCGCTGTGTGAGGTTGCGTGGATTGTGTGGATTGCGTGGCTCTGAGAACTCACAACGGTGTCATGACGTGTGGGAAAAGAAGGTATAAATTGACCTTTGACCTGGTGATTTGTGAGTTTCAAGGGGTCTGGGTAAAGTATCTATCCGTCGCAAGGAACGGCATGGCCGAAGTTCGGTTTAGCCGGTTCTGTGCGGTGGATATTCCTCCATAGCTCAATGGCAGAGCATTCGACTGTTAATCGAAGGGTTGCTGGTTCGAGTCCAGCTGGAGGAGCAATTAAGCCAGGTCAGAGAGTTTTTCTCTGGCCTGGTTTTCGTTTAAGAAGACGAAGAAGAGGGTTAAACGAGGGTTAAGTAAAGAAAAGTGTGTCTTTTCCGGG